>DMJA01000119.1:146-5552 GCA_003451935.1 Verrucomicrobiota bacterium
CGCCGTCGGCATGGCGACGAACATTCCCCCGCACAACCTCGGCGAGGTGGTGGACGGGGTGATCCACCTGATCGACCATCCCGAAGCGACGGTGGCGGACTTGATGCAGTTCGTGAAAGGCCCGGATTTCCCGACGGGCGGCACGCTGTGCGGGCTGGCGCCGATCCGCGCGATGTACGAGACGGGCCGCGGGCACATGCGGCTGCGCGGCAAGGCGTCCGTCGAGGAATGGAAAAACGACCGCGAGCGGATCCTCATCACCGAGATCCCCTATGCCGTGAACAAGTCGGCGATGATCGAGCGGATCGCGGAGCTGGTGCACGAGAAGCAGATCGAAGGCATCAGCGACCTGCGCGACGAATCCGACAAGGACGGCATCCGCGTGGTGGTGGAGCTGAAACGCGGGACGATCGGCCAGGTGGTGCTGAACAACCTCTACAAGCAGACGCAGCTGTCGGTCACCTTCGGCGCGATCATGCTGGCGATCGACCACGGCCGCCCGCGCGTGATGAACCTCAAGGACCTGATGAAGTGCTTCGTTGACCACCGCTTCGGGGTGCTGACCCGGCGGACGAAGTTCGAGCTGCGCGAAGCGGAAGCCCGGGCGCACATCCTGGAAGGCTTGCTCCTCGCGCTGGACAACCTCGACGAGGTCGTGCGGATCATCCGCGCCTCGGTCAACCGCGACGTGGCCAAGGTGCAGCTGATGGGCCGCTTCGGCTTTTCCGAGCTGCAGGTGAATGCGATTCTCGACATGCGCCTCTACCAGCTGACCGGCCTGGAGCGCGACAAAATCGTGGCGGAATACGAGGCGCTGGCGGCGCGCATCGCCTACCTGAAGGAATTGCTGGCGGACGACGCCAAGCTCTTCGGCGTGATGAAGGACGACCTGCGCGACATCCGCTCCGCCTACGCCGACACGCGCCGCACCGAGATCGTCGCCGACCCGGCCGAAATCAACATGGAAGACCTCGTCGCGGACGAGGACTGCGTGATTTCGCTGTCGCACGCGGGGTATTTGAAGCGCACGCCCACGAGCACGTACCGCGAGCAGAAGCGCGGCGGCAAGGGCTCGACCGGCATGGATACGAAGGACGAAGACTACGTCGAGCACGTTTTCAACTGCTCCGCGCACGACTGGATGCTGTTCTTCACCGAGCAGGGCCGCATGTACTTCAAGAAGGCCTACGAGATTCCCGAGGGCGCCCGCGATTCCCGCGGCAAGGCCCTGGTCAACCTGCTGGACGTGCAGGGCACCGAAAAGATCGCCGCCATCATCCCCATCCGCGGCTTCGATCCAGACAAGCACCTGTTCTTCGCGACGGAGAAGGGGACGGTCAAGAAGACCGCGCTCGACGCCTACCAGAACGTGCGGGCGTCGGGCCTCATTGCCATCAACATCGACGAAGGCGACCGCCTCATCGGCGTGGAGCTGACGGGCGGCCAGGACGACATCCTGCTGGTGACGCGCAAGGGCCAAGGCATCCGCTTCAACGAGGAAGACGCCCGGCCCATGGGCCGCGCCACGGGCGGCGTCCGCGGCATCTCGCTCGAGGCCAGCGACGTGGTCGAGGGCGTCGAAGTCGTGCACGAGGACGCCATGCTGCTGACGGTGACCGAAAACGGCTATGGCAAGCGGACGCCGTTCGGGGAATACCGCGTGCAGCGGCGCGGCGGCAAGGGCCTGATCGCCAATGACCTGACCGCCAAGACGGGCGATCTGGTGACGGCCTTGAGCGTGCACGAAAACGATGCGATCATGATCGTGACGAAAAACGGCACCATGATCCGGATGCCGGTGGACGGTGTGCGCATCACGGGCCGTTCGGCGCAGGGCGTGAAGCTGATCGATCTGGTCGACGACGATGTGGTGATGAGTGCGACGCCGGTGGAGCCCGAGGACGAGGAGGCGCCGCCGCCTATCGCCGGGGATTCCGCGCCGCCCCCCCCGGAAACCCCCTGAAGGAGATTCCCATGAAAAAAACGGCCTGTTGGATGCTGATGATGGCCTTGTCCGCGCCTGCGTTTTCCGCGGTCCGAAACGCGGAGGAGGATCCCAGCGCGGAGGAGGCGTTGCTGACCTGGCACGATCCGGTCCCCTGGCAGGCGGGCCTTGTCTTTGCGCGGGTGTCCCGGCCGGTGGAGATCGACGGCGTCGAACGGGATCTGCGCGGCCATGTCGCGGACGTGATGATCGGTGTTTCTCCATGGCCCTGGCTGCTGCTCTACGGGCAAGTGGGCGCTTCCGACGCGAGCCTGGAGGGGGCGCCGCGCCCCGAATTCGACTTTGGCGCGGGCGGCCTGCTGGGGGCGCGCCTGAACCTGTGGCAGATCTACCAAGGCGTGCAAAACACCGCCTGGCGCCTCACGTTGCAACTGGCCGGGCAATATGCCTTTCGCGACACCGAGGACAGCGGCAGCGGGGACCTGGAGTGGGGCGAGGCGCTCGTCCTGCTGCCGGTCGACTACCATCTGTCTTTCGCCCGCACCTCCCGCAATGCCTTTATGGACGAGTTTCAGAGTCTCCACGCCTATGTCGGCCCGGCGTTTTCCAAGGTGGATGGCACATGGACCCGCAATGGCGTGGAACGCGATTTCGAAGAAACCCGGTCGGTTGGCGTCGTGGGCGGTGCCGAACTGTGGCTGCTGGAAAACCTGGCTTTCGGTGTCCGCGCCGATTGGTTCGAGGGCACCTCCATGCAGGTGACCGTCCGCTATCGTTTCTAGGGAGGGCTGGCCGCATGAGCGCCCGCATTCTGGATGGGAAGGCCTTGGCCGCCGATCTGCGCGCAGAAACCGCCGCCGCCGTCGCCGCGATGAAGGCCGGTTCCGGGGTTGTGCCGGGCCTCGGGGTGGTGTTGGCGGGCGACAACCCGGCCTCGCGGTCGTATGTGACCGCCAAGGAGAAGGCGTGCGCGGCGGCGGGCCTGTATTCGCGGGAAATCCATCTGTCCGCCCGTGCCAGCCGGGAGGAAATCCTGGCTGCGGTGCGGACCTTGAATGCGGACAACGCCGTGGATGGGATCCTGGTGCAGCTGCCCTTGCCGGATTCGTCCATCGAACGCGAGGTCATTGAAGCCATCGATCCGGCCAAGGACGTGGATGGTTTCCATCCGGTGAACGTCGGGCGCATGGTGTTGGGGCTTCCGGCATTCATCCCCTGCACGCCGAATGGCGTCATGGAAATCCTGCGCCGGTCCGGCGTTCCGCTGTCCGGTGCGGGGGTGGTGGTCATCGGCCGCAGCCCGATTGTGGGCCGTCCCCTGTCGATTTTGCTTTCGCAGAAGGGCGTGGACGCCACGGTGACCCTGTGCCACACGCGCACCAAGGACCTCGGCCGCTTCACGCTCGAGGCCGACATCGTCGTGGTGGCCGCCGGCCGGCCCAATACCCTGACGGCCGACATGGTCCGGCCCGGAACGGTCGTGATCGACGTCGGCATGAACCGCGTGCCGGACGTCTCCAAACCGGCCGGATACCGGCTGGTGGGCGACGTGGATTTCGCCGCCGTGGCGGCCAAGGCTGCGGCCATCACGCCGGTCCCTGGCGGGGTGGGGCCGATGACCATCGCCATGCTGTTGCGGAACACCGTGGAGGCGGCGCGCCGGCGGAGGCTGTGCGCCCCATGATCCGCGTTTTCAACCGCTACCTGCTCGGGGATTTCATCAAGAGCTTTCTGATCGCGCTGGCCGTGCTGACCTTTGTGATGTACGTGGGGACGGTCGTCCAGGCCATCGACTGGATGGCGCGCGGCATCTCGGGGCCGCTGATCATGAAGATCTTCGCGCTGAACATCCCCTTCATCCTCTCGTTCGTGATCCCGATGAGCGTGCTGACGACGGTGCTGCTGCATTTCGGCCGGTTGTCGGCCGATGGGGAGATCACGGCGGTGAAGTCGTGCGGGGTGAGCCTGTGGCAGGTGGCCGCGCCGATCGTCTTCTGCTCGGTGCTGCTGTCGGCCGTCTGCCTCTACATCAATGCGGAGGTGTCGCCGCGAAGCCATTACATGCGGCGCCAGATGCTGCGCGACCTGGGCGAAGAGGATCCGCTGGCCCTGCTGGACGAAGGCCGCTTCGTCCGCGACTTTCCCGGCGTGCAGATCTATGTGGGAAAGAAATCGGCCACGAAGCTCGAGGACATCACGCTCATCCAGTTCGATGAAGAAGGGGCCCGCGCCCAGGTGCTGGCCCAGTCGGGCGAGGTGGCCTTCGATCCCGCGACGCGCATCATGGAAATCGTCCTGCACAAGGTGCGGCTGACGGAATACGACAAGCACGACCGTTCGGATCTTGCCAAGGCCCGCGAGCTCAGCGCGGAGAGCTATCCGGTCACCCTCGATTTGCGGCAGATGCTGAGGAAGGGAAAGGTCAGCAAGAAACCGGCCTCCATGACCTTTGCGGAGCTGGTGCATGCCATCCGGAACGTCCGGCAGGCCTTTCCGGACATCCAGGAGAAGGGCGTTCTGCGGATGCGTACCAAGTTGGCGGTGGAAGCGAACAAGCGCCTGGCGCTGGCGATCTCCTGCTTCTCCTTCACGCTGCTGGCGATTCCGCTGGGCATCCGCTCGCACCGAAAGGAATCGTCCATCGGCATCGGGATGGCGCTGGTGCTCCTGTTCCTGTTCTATCTGTTCATCATCATCGCCGATTCCCTGCTGGACCGGCCCGAATGGCGGCCCGACATGATTCCGTGGATCCCCGTCCTGGCCAGCCAGCTCATTGGTGGCCTGTTGCTCTACAAAAATCGCTAATGGGGCGCCTCGCGCTTTTTCACTTGCCGTTCCGGGGGGCGCACCGTAGTGTCCGCAGAGTCTGATTCAGGCGTGCCTGTAGCTCAATTGGACAGAGCGTTAGCCTCCGGAGCTAAAGGTTGTGGGTTCGATCCCCGCCAGGCACACCATCTTAAAACCCCCGTAAATATTGGCGAAAACGCCATATTTTCCACACTTTTTGACCTCTTGACGATTTTCGGCCATACCCCCCGAAAGCGCACTATTTGGCACAGTTAGGCACTCAATTTGTCACCAATTGTCACCACTTTTTTGGGGGCCGTTTTCGCCCCTCCGGCCCGCCGTCGTCGCCGCCCTCCGGAAAGCCGACACATTTTTCTTCGATTGCGTGGTAGGTGGTCCCCGTCGCCGGGGCTTCCGGGAGAACCTACCCCCGCCGCCCCTCCAGCCGCCCGCCTGCACCCCGCTCCGGCCCTCGACGCCCGGACGCCAGCGGTCATCCTAGAGCCAAACTGAAACCGCCCACGGCATCGTGGCCGAAGGCGGCAATCCGAAAAAGTGCCGCCTGCGCGGGACGGTGGCGGCATACCGTTACGGACTAGCCCGCGCTCTAGGCTGGCGACGCGTGTTTCCTGCGCCAGCGTGCAGGAATGAATACGGGCCGCGCATCTGCCCGT
>DMJA01000241.1 GCA_003451935.1 Verrucomicrobiota bacterium
CCTCCATTCCCAACGAGTTAGGACAAATCACCCCCAAAAACCGGGGATGGTCCTGTTCAAATCCTGCCGGACGCGATTTCCTTTGACCAATGGCCAACATGAGCTTCCCGGACACAATAACTCCACATGATCCTTGATTTCCAGATTGTCCACCCTGCTCCCCTCGCTTACACTGAAAAGATGAAAACATTCCTGCTGTTTGTCTGTTCGCTGGCTTTTCTTGCCTCCCCCGCGCCGGCGCTGGCGGAATCATCCGCCCCCGGCCCTGACGCCCCGGTCTATGTCATTCCCATCCGCGGCCAGATCGAGGGCGCCCTGCTCTACGTCATCCGCCGCGGCATCGCCGAGGCCGAGCAAAAAAACGCCGCGGCCATCGTGCTGGTCATGGACACCCCCGGCGGCACGCTCGACGCCGCCAGCGACATCGTCCGCTCCATCCAGTCCGCCACCCCGCCCGTCTATACCTTCGTTGAAAAGGACGCCTTTTCCGCCGGCGCCATCATCGCCCTTTCCACCAAGGGCATCTACATGGCCCCTGGCTCCGTCATCGGCGATGCCCTCCCCATCATGATGTCCCCTCTCGGCGGGGTACAGGAAATGCCCGAGGGGATCGAGGAAAAGGCGGTCTCCGCCGTCTCCGCCCTCGTTCGCTCCGCCGCGCAAAATGCCGGACACGATCCCGAGCTCGCCGAAAAGATGGTTCGTCGCGAGCTCGAATACAAGATTGGCGACGAAGTCATCAGCCCCGCTGGCCGCTTGCTCACGCCTACCGCCGAGGAAGCCGCCCGCCCCGGCAAGGAAGGCAATCCCCTCCTCTCCGCCGGAACCGCCCAGGACCTGCCCGCCGTCTTGGAGCAGCTCTCCCTCGCCCGGCATCCCGTCGTCGAAATGCAGATTACTTCCACCGAAAAGCTCGCGCGCCTCGTCGCCGGCGCCGCCCCCATCCTCATGATCATCGGCTTCCTCGGCATCTACATCGAAATCAAAACCCCCGGCTTCGGCTTGCCGGGCATCCTCGGCGCGGCCTGCCTTGCGCTGTTCTTCTGGGGCCACCACATCGCCGGGCTCGCCGGCATGGAAGACCTCATCCTCTTCGTGGTGGGCGTCGGGCTGCTCCTCGTGGAAATCTTCCTCATCCCCGGCTTCGGCTTCGCGGGGATCTTCGGCATCGCCCTCATCCTGGTCTCGCTCGTCGGGGCGATGGTGCGCATCATTCCGGGCAGCGGCTCCTGGCTGCCCGTCTGGACCGATCTTCAAATCCCCATTTTCAAAACCGGTGTCGCCCTCGTCGGTACCGGCGCGGGGGCCCTGCTCCTCGGCCGGTTCCTGCCCCGCAGCCGACTGTTCGGCCGCCTCACCCTCTCCGCCGCCACCGCCGCCACCGAAGGCTACACCGCCGCCCCCGACACCACCCCCCTGGTCGGCAAGACCGGCGTGACCTTGAACGCGTTGCGCCCCTCCGGTGCCGCCCGCTTCGGCGATGACCGCCTCGACGTCGTCACCTCCGGCGAATTCATCGACGCCGGCACCCCCGTCCAGATCATCGAAGCCCACGGCAGTCGCATCGTCGTCCAGAAAACTTGAAGGGAATATCCATGAATCTGCTCAAACGACACCTGTTGCCCTACCTTGTCGCCGGCTTGATTGCTGGAAGCGTCTTCGGGCAACCCCCGGCTGTTGAACCGGCCCCGGACTATTTGGCCTCGGGCCAGGGCACCTTGCAATCGCTGGAAGCCTTGCAGCGGGCGCTGGTCATGAAAGAGGCCGAGGCCGCCTCGTTGCAGGAGCAGTTGGCGGCTGCGACCGACGATATGCAGCGAGAGGACATCCGCCGCCGCCTGCAGGAGGTCCGGACCGCCCTCGAGGATCAGCGCCGCCAATTCGACGGCTTCGCGGTGGATGTGGACCTAGGGCCGTTCTCTCCCCAGAAATCCACGAAGTTCGATTGGCAGGAACAGGTCGGCAAATTGCTGGAGCCCATCCTGGCGGAATTCGAAAACGCCACCGCGGAATCGCGCGTCATCGGCCAGCTCCGCGCGCAGCTAAGCGACGTGCGCAAGCGGCGCGACCTCGCCGACCAGGCCGTGAAAAACCTGGATGTCCTGCTGCAACAACCCGCTTCGCCGGAACTGCGGACGCGCCTGGAAACCCGGCGCGAAACCTGGAAGCGCATTTTGGAGGAAACGAGCAACGAGTTTTCAGCCCTCGACCTGCAGTTGCAAGGCCGCCTGGCCGCCCGCGAATCGGTGCTGGACCAGACCACCAGCTACGCCAAGAACTTCTTCAAGACCCGGGGACTCAATCTCCTGCTGGGGGTCGTGGCGTTCCTCGTGGTGTTTTTTGGATTCCGCTTCGGCGAGCATGGCGTCCGGAAGCTTCGGCGCAAGGGTGCCGAAAAACAATTCAGCTCCCGCCTGACCGCGCTGTTGTTCCACGTGTTCAGCGTGCTGGGCGGACTGGTGGCGATGATGCTGGTGTTCAACCTGGCGGGCGACTGGTTCCTGCTGGGCATCGTGATCATTTTCCTGTTCGGGGTCGGCTGGGCCAGCATCAAAACCCTTCCCCAGCAGATTGAAACCATCAAATTGATGCTGAACATCGGCGCCGTGCGCGAGGGGCAATTCATCGTGTTCGAGGGCACGCCCTACCGGGTGGATTCGCTGGGACTCGCCGCCCGCCTGAACAACCCGCGGCTCGATGGCGGAACGCGCCTCCTGCCGGTGAATTACCTGGTCGGCATGAATTCCCGGCCCGTCGGCGAAAACGAAGCCTTGTTCCCGTGCGAAAAGGGCGACTGGGTGGCGCTCGCCGGCGGTCAGATCGGAAAAATCGCCAGCCAGACTCCGGCTTCGGTGCAACTCATCGCGTCGGGCGGAGAGCGGATCGTCTATCCCACCGCCGCCTTCCTCGGATTGCATCCCCAGAATCTATCGGCCGGGTTCCGCACGGAGTCCACCTTCGGCGTGGACTTTCGCCACCAAGCCATCGCCACAACCGAGATTCCCGAAAAAATGCGGGCGAAATTGCAGGCCGAACTGCCCAAGGCTGTGGAGGCGGCGAACATCCTGGACATCCACGTGTTCTTCTCCTGCGCTTCCAGCTCCTCGCTGAACTATTCCGTCTGGGTGGATTTGAAAGGCGCGGCCGCGCCGTTGGCGCCGCGCATCCCCGGCGCGATCCAGCAGATCCTGGTGGACGCCTGCAACGAAAATGGCTGGACCATCCCCTTCACGCAGGTCACCATCCACAACGCTTAGGAACCCGCCGCGAGGACGGCTTTCAAACAACGCTGGATCATCTCCTCCGGCGGGGGCGGAATCAGCCCCGAGGACATCAGCATTTCCATCGCTTGATTCGCGTCGGCAATATCCTTCTGCGCCTTCTGCCGTACCACGGCCGGCGCCAGCGGGCGCCGCGCCACCCCATCCGTCTCGGCCTGCCGCGCCACCGCGGCGGCCGTTTCGGAAAACACCGCCTCGTCCGTCATCCGCGGCATGATGTGGTCCGGCGAGAGCCCCTGCCGTTCTGCAAAGCCCGCGATCGTCCGCGCCGCCGCGATGGCCATCGCATCGGTGATTTTCCTCGCCCGCACCAGCAGCGCGCCCTTCAGGATGCCGGGGAATCCCAGCGAATTGTTGACCTGGTTCGGGAAATCGCCGCGCCCCGTCGCCACCACCAGCGCACCGGCTTCCTTCGCCGCGTAGGGATAGATTTCCGGCACCGGATTCGCGCAGGCGAACACGATGGCGTTCTTCGCCATGCTCCGCACCCATTCGGGATGGATCACGTCCGGGCCGGGCTTCGACAGCGAAATCAGCACGTCCGCGCCCTTCAGCGCTTCGGCCACGACCGCCACCCGTCCGGGATTGGTCGCCTCGCAAATCTCCCACTTGCGGTAGAACCGCTTGTCCGCCTCGATGTCCGCGCGGCCCTTGTGCAATCCGCCGCGCGAGTCGAACATCGCCACCCGCGCGGGATCGGCGCCCGCCTGCAGGATGAGCCGCGCAATCGTCGTGTTGGACGCCCCCGCGCCGAAAAACACGATGCGGCAGTCCTTCAACTCCTTGCCCGCCACCTTCAGCGCGTTGAGGAGCCCCGCCAGCGTGACGCAGCCGGTGCCCTGCGCGTCGTCGTGCCAGACCGGGATGTCGCAGCTTTCGCGCAGCGCGTCCAGCACGCGAAAGCAGTTTGGCTGGCTGATGTCTTCGAGATTCACCGCCCCGAACGACGGCGCCAGGCGGCGGACGAAATCGATCAGGATTTCCGGATCGTGCTCCCCGGCGGCATTGCGGCTGTCCATGCAGATCGGCACGGCATCCACGCCGCCGAGCATCTTCATCAGGAAGGCCTTGCCCTCCATGACGCCGAGGCCGCCGGGAGGCGTCACGTCGCCGTCGCCCAGCACGCGCGTCGAATCGCTGACCACCGCCACCACATTGCCGCGCCACGACAGCTCGAACGACTCGTCGTTGTCGTCCCGGATGCCCGTGGAAACCGCGGAGACCCCGGGCGTGTACCACGCGTTGAACCATTGGAATCCCGGCAGCGCCGCGCGCGGCAGCACTTGGATCTTGCCGCCATAGAAGCGGTGCGCCTCCAGCGCCAGCGCCTTGAAGAACGCCGTCTTCGCCTGTGCCACCCGTCCGCCTTCCCATTGCGGCGGAAAATGCCCGTCCAAATCATCCAACCGTATGTCCATGACGATCCTCTCCCCCCCCTCTTGCACTCCCCGGATTGAAAAAGAACCGGTTTTGCTTCCGCAAAACCGGTTCGCTCGCAGGACCCCGAGGTCCGCGGGATCAGAACGAAAAGACCAGGCGGCCCATGCCGTAGTAATCCTCGGCGAGGCCGGAAGCGCCGCCGCCATAGCCCATCAGGCTGAAGGAATCGTTGATGCGATACGCCAGGCCCAAATGGCCGCGGAACGCGAAGTCGTCGTCGGGATCGACGGGGTCGTCGCGCAACTGGACTTCGCCCAGGACGCTCGCCCGCTCGTCCAGGTCCCACACCAGCGACACCGCGCCCGTCAGCAGCTCGTCCCGGTCGTCGCCACCATTCTCCGCCACCGCGCCGTTCAGCGTATAGCTGACATCCGCGGCCCAATGGAGGATGTCTTCCACCGTTGTGCCGACGGAGATGCCGAAGCGGCCCTGGCCCTCGCCAGTGCCCAGGCCCTTGTCCTCGTCGCCGGTCGGCAGGATGGCCGTCGCGTGCGGGATGACCCAGGCATATTCGAAGATATCCTCGAAGAACAGGAATTCCGTGCCCAGCTCGATGTCGCCCAGGCCGCTCTCGTCCATTTCGCCCGCCGAATAGCCGACGAATGGCACGCTGGCCAGCACCGTCACCCGGTCCGTCAAGCCCAACCGCGCGCCCGGACCGACGGAATAGATCTCCACATTCTCCTCATTCCCCGCGGGATCGTAGGAGGAGCCGCTGCCGCCCAGCCAAAGCTCGGCATTCATGGCGCCGGGAAACTTGTTTTCCTTGGTGAACACCGTTCGCATCGGATCGGCCCAAACCGTACCCGCCAACACGCCCGACACCACCGCGATCCACAGGCATTTACGCAGATTCATCATCGCTTCTCCTTCATTCGCCGGTGCGATCCCGCACCGTGGTTTATGATTTGCCGGAATCATACCCCCGCCCCCCGTCCCGACGCAACCCCCTATTTGGCTTTGCCCGCCCGGCGGGGCGCATCTGCGATTCGGTGC
>DMJA01000225.1 GCA_003451935.1 Verrucomicrobiota bacterium
ATGCCCAGGCCGCGGATCTCCATGTGCTCCCGCGTGATTCCGACGGCACCGCCATGGACGACGCCCGTGCTGTCCAGGGTCAGGACGGTCGTATCGTCCGCCACCAGGCTGTGGCCGCGCTTGATCAGCGCCAGCGCGATCTCGCTCTTGCCGATGCCCGGCTCCCCCTCCAGCAGCACGCCCACGCCGTTGACCTCGACCATGGTGCCGGACACGCGGATGCGGGGGCTGGTCAAGTTCTGCAGCAGCACCGTGGCCGCGTTCATGAAGTGGCCGGTCACCAGATGCGTCCGCATCACCGGGATGCGCAGTTCCTCGGCCAGCCGCCGGACATAACCCGGCGCGTGCCGTCCGCGCGACATCACCACGGCCGGCACCCGCCCGAGGGCGCGGAAACGGCTGGTGCGCTCCGCCGCGGGCAGGCTGCCCAGATAGGTCATTTCCGCCAGCCCCAGCACCTGGATGCGGAGGTTGGCGAAATAGCGGAGGAAGCCGGCCAGCGCCAGCCCCGGGCGGTTCAGCGCCACCTCGGTGATTTCGCACCCGACCGCGAACTCCGGATCGGCTTCCCAATCCAGCTGCAACGGAACGCGGCCCGCCTCGAAGAAATCGGCGACCGTGATCCGGGGGGTGTCGGGGATCCTCCACATAAAATCGGTTTCCCTGGGGGAACGGGGCCGGCGCCACCGCCGGCCTCCGTTCCGCGAAGCGCGGCCTACGCCTCGGGCTCCGCCTCCACGTCCGCCAGCCGCTGGCGCTCGTGGTGCTTCTCGATCATCTTCTCGCGCGACTTGCGCAGCTGCTTGTCGATCTTTTCCGCCGCGGCGTCGATCGAGGCGTACAGATCGTCCGTCGTCTCCTGCGCCACTTCGCGCAGCTTGTCGCGACCCTGCACGATGACCTCTGCCGTGAAGCGGTATTTTTCGTGCGACAGGACCACGTGGCAGCTCTCGACCCGCGGATAGTCCTCCAGCACCGGTCCCAGCCGGCTGTCCACGCGCTCCTTCAGTCCCTCGTTCACCGTCACATTCCGACCTGTGATCTGAATGTCCATTGCGGCTCCCTTTCTATTGCTTCATTGTTTCGACGAAAACCGGCTTTTCACATGCTGAACGCCTTGCCCAGGTATTTCTCCCGCGCCTGCGGATCGTTCACCAGAAACTCGCGCGTGCCCTCGGTGAGCACCTCGCCCGAATAGATCACATACGCCCGGTCCACCACGGACAAGGTCTCGCGCACGTTGTGGTCCGTGATCAGGATGCCCAGCCCTCGCTGCTTCAGGTCGCGGATGATCTGCTGCACGTCGTAGACCGCCAGCGGATCCACGCCGCTGAACGGCTCGTCCAGCAGGATCAGCGACGGATCGGTCACCAGCGCGCGCGTGATCTCCAGCCGGCGGCGCTCGCCGCCGCTGAGCGTATAGGCCTTCTGCTTCGCCAGATAGCCGATCTTCAGCTCCTCCAGCAGGTATTCCAGGCGCCGCTGCCTCTCGCGCGCCCCGATCGGCAGCGTCTCGAGGATGGCCAGCACGTTTTCCTCGACCGTCAGGTTGCGGAAGATGCTCGGTTCCTGCGCCAGATAGCCCAGCCCCATCCGCGCGCGACGGTACATCGGCAGGCGAGTCACGTCCTTGCCCTTGAAAAACACCTGGCCACTCGTTGGCTGAATTAGCCCGGTAATCATGTAGAAACTGGTCGTTTTGCCCGCCCCGTTCGGCCCCAGCAGGCCCACAATCTCCCCCTCCCGCACGTTCATGTTCACGCCGTTGACCACCCGGCGCCGGCGATATTCCTTCACCAGCCCGCGCGTCTCGACCAGCATGTGTTCTCGAACGGATTCGGTCACTCCATCAACCTCATCGATTGGAATTTACACCGCGAAAGGCACCCCGGCAAGTCCCATTCCGCCTAGCGCTTGAAATAGCTCTCCGCGTCGCCGAAATCCTCCGAATAGACCACCAGCCGGGCCTTCGGCTTGCATTCCAGCCGCTGTTCGTCCCGCCAGAACGTGATGACCTCCCCCTCCAGGATGTTCCTCCCTTGCATCACCTGCGGCGGCCCGCCCGACAGCACGATCCGGCCCGACACCACATCATAGACCGCCACGTCCGAGCGCGCCTTCTTGTCCCCCTGCGTCAGCAGCACCTTGCCCTCGGCCTTGATCGTCTGCGCTCCGCCGGCCTCGGTGAAGATGATCGTCAGCCGGTTCGCGCTCAACTGCAGCCGCGGGTCGTTCACCAGCACGTTGTTCTCGAACAGCGCGAATTTCTTGAGGTAGTCGAAGGTCAGCTTGTCCGCCGTCACCACCGTCGCGTCCGGCGAGGCCTCCAGCGAGCGCCCGTCGTCCTCCAGCGCCGCCCGCGCCGGCACCCCCGCGCAGAGACCCGCCAGCACCGCCGCCCAAATCCATTTGTTGGTTTTGTCCATGTTCATTCCTCTATTTTCGCGGGCGGAGCGGTCTCCGGCCCCGCTTCCGGGGCTTCCGGCGTCGGCGCCACAAGGCGCGTCGCATCCAGCTGGCTGTCCAGCACGACCTTTGCGTTCTTGAAGATCTGGAACTGTTGGTTCTCGCCGTTCCAGGCGAATCCGTCGCCCGTCAACACGCCTTTTTCCACCACGATGCGGATATGTTCCTTCGACGCCGCGCGCTTGCGATCCTTGTCGTAGGCGCACAGCGGCGAATAGATCCGCGCCGACACCGTCCCCTTGCTGAAGAGCTCGATTTTCAAGCCCGTTAGCTCGATGATGCCGTCCGGCAAGAAGGTCGCCGTCTCGCCGTAGAGCTGCTGCTTCAGTTCACCGTCCGCGTCGTACTCCGGCAGGCGGAAGCCCGTCACGGCCTGGCCTTCGGGCAGTTGGGCGGAGGCCGCCGCCGCCATCAGGCCCAGCGCCAGCCCGGCGGCCGCCCTACGCCAGCTCATCGATCCTCCGGCACTGCCGCCACAGCGGCCCGACCGCCTCCAGCGGCAGCGCGTTGTCCTTGTCGGATTTCGCTTCCGGCGGATTCCGGTGCGTCTCCCAGAACAGGCCGTCGCAGCCCGCCGCCACCGCCGCGCGCGACAGATAGGGCGCCCATTGGCCGTCGCCGCCCGTGCCGTCGCCGCGGCCGCCCGGAAGCTGCACGCTATGCGTCGCGTCGAACACCACCGGATAGCCAAACTGGCGCATGATCAGCAGGCTGCGCAGGTCCGCCACCAGATTGTTGTAGCCGAAACTCACGCCCCGTTCCGTCAGCAGGATGTTCCGGTTGCCCGTGCTCTCGACCTTCGCGATCACGTGGCGGATGTCCCACGGCGCCAGGAACTGTCCCTTCTTGATGTTCACCACCCGGCCGCTCTCGCCCAGCGCCACCACCAGATCCGTCTGGCGGCATAAAAACGCCGGCAGCTGCAGGATGTCCGCCACCTCCGCCGCCGGCTTCACCTCCGAAACCTGGTGCACATCCACCAAAATCGGCACGCCGAACTTTTCCTTGATGCCCGCCAGGATCTCCAACCCCTTCGCCGCTCCCGGCCCCCGGAACGCCTGGAGGCTCGTCCGGTTCGCCTTGTCGTACGACGCCTTGAAG
>DMJA01000304.1:0-256 GCA_003451935.1 Verrucomicrobiota bacterium
GGCGGAGGGAATCGCCTCCGGCGCGAGGCCGGCCTCCACCAGCTTGACGGTCTGCCAGTCGGTCTCCCGGGTTTCGCCGTCGGCGTTCTCGGCCTGGATGTAGTAGAACATCTGGGCGCCGGGGCCCATCATGTGGCCGGGGATCGTGGCGAACCACACTCCCGCGCCGGAACTCGACATCGCCGCCCGGAACGGCGTCATCCCGCGCGAGGCCGCGTAGAACAGCGAAACCGTCTCCACGCGCGCGGCGGCGTCG
>DMJA01000304.1:278-4136 GCA_003451935.1 Verrucomicrobiota bacterium
TCCACACAATGGAAAAATGTTTCCATAGCGTGGAAAACTCCGCCTACCATGAATACTGCACCGTGTAGGTCAGCACGGTCTCGCCATCCGCCGGCACCGGCGCGCGGAATTCGACCGTGTTCGCGTCGATCTTCGTGAAATCCAGGCTCTTGGCCGTGATCTTCCAGTTCGCGCAGCGGTAGAGCGGCTCGACGACGCGGATCTCGACCGCGTCCTTTTCCTTGCGGTTGCGCAGCTTGATCTCGAACGACTCGGTCATCCGCTTGCCCGTGCTGTCCACCGAGAAGTCCACGCGCTTGCGCTCGCCGACGAGGTCGAAGGCGCTGCCCATGTCGAGCTTGAGCAGCTCGTTCTTGGGCAGGTGGTCCATCTGGTTCTCGCCGGTGAACTCGCGCCGACCATCCACGGAATCCGTGCGGTACAGGCGCATGCGGCCCTTCGGCAGCGGCACGCCGAGCTGGTTTGTTTCGCTGTTCGAAATCTCAATGCGGACGCCGACCTTCTTGCTTTCCGTGATCCCGTAGTCGGGATCTTCGTTGCGGCCGCCGCCATAGCGGTAGCCGACGAGCGGATTATAGACATAGTATCGGTTGCCCTTGACGCCGCTGGCGCGGATAAACTCGACCTGCTTCAGCTCGTTGTTCCGCAGGAGGACCGGCCGCGGCAAGGTGTAGAGGTGGAACTCGTCGAAGGCGCGCTCCTCGGGCATGGCTTCCTCGGCGCCTGAAAATGCCATGGCTTTCATGGCATAGCGCCGCCCGCCGCCCCGGTTGTAGGCCTGCGCCTTCTGGACATCGCCGGCGATCAGCTTGATATCGGCGTTCGCGAAGGTTTTGCCGGTGTGGTTCTGGAGCGAGATCCAGCCGGAGAGATCGAACAGATCGCTGCCTTCGGCGGGGGCGACAAGGCTGTAGGTCGCTTCCCAGCTCATGCCGGCGGTGACGTAGGCGACTTCGATGGGACACTCCCCCGCCTTCTTCGCGGCGATCTGCCACACCAGCGACGGCTTGAGGAACGCGTTGGGATCGATGCCTTCGAAGACCGGCTGGCCCGGCAGCGAAAAACGGACGGCGCCGTCTTCCTCGACAATGGGCTCCTCGGAATCGCCGCCGCCGGGGACATAGCCGCTGCGGATCAACTTGCCGGTGTGTTCCTTGACCGTTCCATCCTCGCGCTTCTCCTCGAAACGCAGGGTCTTGCCTTCCATCTGGTACAGAAGCAGCCCTTCCGTCAGCGGGTCGTTGATGAAGCTCTGCTCGAGGATCTTCACGCCAAAGGGCTCCGGCGACAACTCCCGCAGCAGAACGGAGTCGGGTTCGAGCTGGCGCGACATGTCCGTCACGCGGACTTCGGAGACTCCCTCGGCCAGCGCCAAGGCGCGATCCTCCTTCACGGTGGCGAAGCCGTCGTTGTAGATCGTGACCTGCGGCCCCCCGGCGGCGAACGCCGCGAACGGAACCCACGCGATTAGAATGGCGATTTTTTTCATGTGCTTCTCCTCCCTTAATCCTACGGATACCAGCCCGGGCGGTCGAGCCCGGTATTCTCGGGCAGGCCGCAGATCAGGTTCATGTTCTGCAAGGCGTTGCCGGCCTGGCCCTTCATCAGGTTGTCGATGTGCGAGACCACGCGCAGGCGGCGCGTGCGGGCATCGACATCCACGATGAGGTTGCAGAAGTTGGTGCCGCGGACGTGGACGGTGCCGATGGCGGCCTTGGAGTCGTAGAGCCGCACAAAGGGACTGGCCTGGTAGAACGCGGAATAGGCCTCCCAGACCTCGGGCAGGCCGATGCCGTCGCGGAGCGTGCCGTAGAGGCAGCTCAGGATGCCGCGGCAGACGGGCACGACCTGCGCGGTGAAGGTCACCGGAACGGGTGCGCCCGCGAGACCGCCGAGCATGCGTTCGACTTCCATCACGTGCTGGTGGCCGCTCAGGCGGTAGGCGCCCATGTTTTCGTAGCGCGCCGGATAATGGTGCGCGGGGGAGGCCTTTTTGCCGGCGCCCGACACGCCCGTCTTGCAGTCGCAGATCAGGCTCGAGAAATCCACGAGCTGGGCGGCCGCCGCCGGCGCCAGGCCGATCAGGCAGCTCATGGCGAAGCAGCCCGGATTGCCGACGAGGCGCTGGTCCTTCGCATACGCCTTGCGGTTCAGCTCGGGCAGGCCATAGACGGTCTTCGGCAGCAGCTCCGGCGTCTTGTGCACGGGGTCGCGCCCGATGCGGCGGGCGTATTCGGCATAGTCGTCCACGTTGTTGAAGCGGAAATCGCCGCTGTAGTCGATCACGCGCGCGCCCTTCGCCAATTCGGCGGGAGCCTGCACCATGCCCACGCCGTCGGGCGTCGAGAAAAACACCACGTCGGCGGGTTCCTGAGCGGCCGGATCGTCGGGCTTCAGGATCGGCAGGTCGCAGAACCCCTTCAGGTGCGGGTAGAGATCGCTCATCGGCATGCCCGTCTCCGTCGCCGCCACCAGCGTCTGGACTTTCGCCTCGGGATGCCGCAGCAGCAGCTCCACGATCCCCACGCCTCCATATCCCCCGCAACCGACTACCTTGACTTTGATCATTGTTCGTTCCTTACTCATGCAACCACAAATAGACGCAAATCCACACAAATGAAATAAATGATCGCTCTCCGTTTGCGCTCATTTGCGTTCATTCGCGGTTGATCTTTTGCTCAAAACGGAATCCACTTTTGGCCGGGCTTCATGGACGCGACCGCATGGGCAATGAGTTCGACCGTGCGGTCCAGGTCGTCCACGCTGACGATCTCGCTGGGCGTGTGCATGTAGCGCAGGGGAAGGCTGACGAGCGCGGCGGCCACGCCCGCACGCGTGATCTGCATGGGGTCGGCGTCCGTCGGCGTCGCGCGGCCATCGGCCACGATCTGCACCGGAATTTTCTGCTTCTTCGCCGTTTTCAGCAGGTGTTCATAGAGCACGGGATTGATGTTGGCCCCGCGCGACAGGACGGGGCCGCCGCCCAGCGCCACCTTGCCCTCGCGCTTCTCGGCGGCATCCATCATCGGGTGGTCCGTCGCGAACGTCACATCCACGGCGATGCCGACCTCCGGCGCGATGCCGAACGAGGAGGTGATGGCCCCGCGGCTGCCAATCTCCTCCTGCACGGTGCCCACCGCGTGGATCTCGGCCTTCGGCGACATCTGCGCGAGCCGGCGCGCGACCTCCAGCACGACAAAGGCGCCGGCGCGGTCGTCGAACGCGCGCCCCGCCAGCCGCCCGTTGGGCATTTCGGCCACGCCCTGGTCGATCACCATCGGATCGCCCACGGAAACCATCTGCTCCGCTTCCTTCTGGTTCTTCGCGCCGATGTCCACCCACAGGTCCGTCAGCGGCGTCACGCGGTTGCGGTCGTCGGGCTTCTGCACGTGGACGGGCACCTTGCCGATGATGCCGGGCACCACGCCCTCGGCCGTGCGGATGGACACGCGCTGGCCCTGCGGGATCTGCGCATCCCAGCCGCCGATCGGCGCGACCCAGAGATAGCCCTTGGAATCGATCAAGGTCACGATGAAGCCGATTTCGTCGTAGTGGCCGGCCAGCATCACGCGCGGGGAACCGCCGGGGTTGACCACGATGTCGGTGTTGCCGTGCACATCCGTGCGGACGTCGGGGGCGAACGTCCGGGCTTCGTCCCGGAAGACGCGGACGGCATCCAATTCATAGCCCGAGGGGGAAATGGCGGACATCAGGCGCTTCAGGAAATCCAGGCTGGTCTTTTTCATGCGATCGGCTCCTTGCTCGGGAAAATCCAGGCCCGTCCGTCCTATTGCCGGCGGGTGACCAGATTGGGACTCAGCAGCCGCGACGGCGGCGGCGCGATGGCCTGCAGGTGCT
>DMJA01000246.1 GCA_003451935.1 Verrucomicrobiota bacterium
CGCCGCTACGCCATCGACTGCTCCAAGATCGAGCGCGATCTCGGCTGGCGCCCCGCCGAAACCTGGGCCACCGGCTTCGACCGCACCGTCGCCTGGTACCTCTCCCACTCCGAGTGGTGCGCCCAGGTCCGCTCCGGCGACTACCAAAAATGGATCGCCGCCCACTACGGCTGATCATACTTAATTATTAATTGCCTATGAAAACCTTCCCCCTCACGATCCAACAAACCGAAGAACTCGCGAAAAGGTTTCCGACGCCTTTCCACCTCTACGACGAAGCCGCCATCCGCGCCAACGCGCAACGGCTCACGAAGGCCTTCTCCATCCTCCCCGGCTTCCGCGAATTCTTCGCCGTCAAGGCCGCGCCCAATCCGTACCTCCTCAAAATTCTCGCCGACGAGGGCTTCGGCGCGGATTGCTCTTCGCTCGCCGAGCTCCGCCTCTGCGAAGCCGTCGGCCTGACCGGCGACCGCGTCATGTTCACCTCCAACGAAACCCCCGACACCGAATTCCGCGAGGCCCGCAAACTCGGCGCCATCATCAACCTCGACGACGTCACGCACATCGACGCGCTCGTCGCCGCCACCGGCTCCCTGCCCGAGACCCTTTGCTTCCGCTACAATCCCGGCGCCGCCAAGGCCGGCAACGCCATCATCGGCCATCCCGAGGAAGCCAAGTACGGCCTGACCCGCGACCAGTTGTTCGAGGCCTACGCCAAGGCCCGCGACCTCGGCGTGAAGAAATTCGGCCTGCACACCATGGTCGTCTCCAACGAACTCGACGAGCAGTACCACGTCGAAACCGCCCGCATGCTCTTCGAGCTCGTCGTCGAAATCAAAACCCGCCTCGGCATCCGCATTTCCTTCGTCAACACCGGTGGCGGCATCGGCATCCCGTACCGCCCCGGGCAAAAGGCCGTGGACTACGAAACCATCGCCCGCGGCGCGCGGAAGCTCTACGACGAGATCATCGTCCCCGCCGGGCTCGATCCGCTGGCCTACAACATGGAATGCGGACGCGCCATCACCGGCCCCTACGGCTGGCTCGTCACCCGCGCCCTTCGGAGCAAGGAAACCTACCGCTCGTACATCGGCGTCGACGCCTCCATGGCCAACCTGATGCGCCCCGGCATGTACGGCGCCTATCACCACATCACCGTGCTCGGCAAGGAAACCGCTCCCGCCACGCACACCTACGACATCGTCGGCTCGCTGTGCGAGAATTCCGACAAGTTCGCGATCAACCGGCAGCTTCCCGAGATCGAGATGGGCGACCTGCTCGTCATCCACGACACCGGCGCCCACGGCCACGCCATGGGCTACAACTACAACGGCAAGACCCGCTCCGCCGAGCTGCTCCTCCGCCCCGACGGCTCCGTCCTCCAGATCCGCCGCGCCGAAACCCTCGACGACCTCTTTGCCACCCTCGACTTCGACGCCCTCCCCAGCTTCAAGTAAATCCGCCCCTCGCCAAGCTCGCTGTTCTATGTCCCTCCGAGGAAATCGTAGCTGATTTTCTTCTGGATGGCGGCGAGGCGGACGAAGGCTTCCCGCAACAAGACGGTTTGCGCCGGATCGAGCCGCCGCCAGTCGATCGTGTTGTCGAGGGGCCGGTTTTCCTGGAGGCATTCGGCTTGATGCAGGAGCCGCAGGCGCAGCAGGGTGTCGTAGGCAATGGTGGTTTTCTGCAGATCGGATTCCGCGACCCGGTTGCGGCGGGCGAGCGCATCGAGGCGGTCCAGCGTGTGGGTTTCATCCAACCGCTCCCCCACGGCGTAGAGGCGCGCGGAACCGATGAGTGGCAACAGGGCCTCCTTGAGATCAAGCCGCGCGGCCCGGGCGCGCCGCCCGGGCGGCCGCAACCAGAGCCCGAGGCGGCCGGGCGGCGGCCGGAAGCGCATCAGATCGCTCGCGAGGAAGGGCAGAAACGGCGGGTGGAGCCGGAGCGTCTCGTGCACGTGGAGCCGCAACCGGCGGGCCAGTTCGACTTCCCCGGCCACCGCCCTGAAATCCAGAAAGACGTTGAATTCCAGCAATTGCTTGGGTTCAGCGGTGCGGATCCAGTCCGCGGTGGTCCGCTCCCATTCCGCGAGCGAGGCGCACCATTTCGGATTTTTCGCCATGACGCCCCCCGGGCAGAAGAAAAAACCCGCCCGGTCGAGCCCGTTGCAGACCCGGCCGCCCAGTTCGAGAAAATAGCGGGCGGCGGCCGTTTCTCCAGCGGGCGGATCGTACAGCAGGGCGTTGTCCTGGTCGGCGAAGAACGTCATTTCCTGCCGGCCCTGGCTGCCGAGCGCGAGAAAAACGAAGGGACATGGCGCGGGCCCGAGTTCCGCGATGGCCAGTTCGATGAACCGCGTCGTGGCCGCGTCGCAGATGGCGGAGATCAGGCGTGTCGTCTGGCGGGCATGGGCGCCGCTTTCCAACAGGGCCTTGACAAGCAGGGGCGCCCGGCGCGCCCATCGGATCGCCTCTTCCGCCGTGGCCGCATGGGCGATCTTTTCGGTGAGCATGGCGGCCTCGCTGCCGTGCAGATGCAGGATGTCGCGGCCGTGGATCAGGCCGACGATGTCGCCGCCGTCGTCCGTCACCGCCAAGTGCTCGACGCCTTTTTCCTGCATCAACAGCAGCGCTTCGTACACCTGGGCATGGCGCGGAATGGCGACGACCGGCTCCCGGACCACGCCGCGGATTGGATCGTCCGGACGCGCGTCCCCGGCCAGGCTCCGGACCCGCAAGGTCCGATCCGTGACGAGGCCTGTGGGCCGGCCGCTTTCCGCGCGGACCAGGACGGCTTCCGAATCCCGGGCGGTCATGAGCGCCGCGACCTGCCGGAGGGTCATGTCGGGCGAACAGAAGAGCGCGGGATGGCCGAGGCGCTCCACCGATTCGTGCAGATAGAGCAGCGAGGTCTGCAGCCGCTCGATCAGGGATTCGCGCTCCGCCTCCCGGCGCGCATCGGCGCTGGTGTCCTCGATGCACCCATCCATGAACCGGGCGGCGCCGGCGGCATCGCGGACCAGCTTGGCGTCGAGGGTCAAGGTCCGCCCCTCCCCGTCGGGCGTGGCGAGATGCAGGCGCTGGCGCGCTTGGCCCGCCCCTTCGAGCCGGCGCATGAAATCGTCGAACGCCGCGGCATCGGGAAAGACGTCGGCGAGCTCGGGCGGGTGATCGGCGGCGGCGGCGAGCGCCGGGAGCAGTTCGCGCGCAGCGGAGTTGACGGCCATCACCGCGCCGCGCCGGTGGGCCCGGGCCCGGAAGAGTCCGAGCGCCGCGTGGCCGGCCGCTTCCGCGAGAACGCTTCCGGGTTCGACGGCCCCCGCGGGCGCCGCCGCGGCGCCCGGCGCCGGACGGACTATCAAGTCGCGCGTCTGCAGGATCAATCCGTCCTTTCCCGCGACGGAGATTCGGCTGAAGGTCAGCAGGCAATCGAGCAGGCTTCCGTCCCGTCCGCGCAACACGGCTTCGAGGCTCTCGTGGCGCTCTTCGCCGGGGCGCACCTCGCCCAAGGCTTCCCAGATCCGCTCGTTGCCCGGCAGATGCGGCAAGAGGTCGGCGAGATCCAGCAGCTCGATTTCGGGGCCGTCATAGCCGAGACGCCCCAGCAGCGTGGGATTGGCGTAGCGGCACCGGCCTTCGACCGCGAGCAGCGTGCCTTCGGTGGCGGCTTCGACCAGCGCGCGATAGCGCTCCGTGGATTCGCGCAGCCCGTCTTCGGCCACCCGCCGACGGCGCTCGATCAACAGGCTTTGCCGGATCACGTACAGCAGCAGCAGGGCGATCACGCCCGCGATGCCCGCCGAAATCCGGGCCAGGTGCCGCTCGAAGCGGGCGATTTCCGCCTTCACGTCTTCCGTGTACATGCCGGTGCCGATGATCCACCCCCAGGGCTCGAAGCCGCGGATGTAGGATTCCTTCGGCACCAAGCGGTGCGGATCGTCCTTCCACTGCCACACGTAGTCGACGAACCCCTCGTTCTGCCGCCGCACCAGATTGGCGAACTCCACGAAGATGCGGGTGCCGCGCGGATCCCGGAACTCGCCGACGTCCTGCCCGTTCAGTTCCGGCCGGTAGGGGTGCATCAGCATGCGGGGCTGCATGTCTTGGAGCCAGAAATAGTCCTTCCCTTCGTGCCCATAGCGCAGGGTTTCGATCCGCTTCTGGGCCAATTGCTGGGCCTGCGCGAGGGGAACCACCCCGTTTTGCACCTCTTGGTCGGCCTCGGCCAAGATGCCCCAGGCGGAGTTGACCAGTTCCCGGATCAACTCGCGCTTCTGTTCGAGCAGCGAATTCTCGATGGCGGGCAGGATGATGTCCAGCAGCACCACCCCGAACAGGAACAAGGCCGCAACGGTGGGCAGCACGATGCGCAGCGCGAATTTCAGGCCGCGGGGCGGAACGAAATGGGGCGCGGCGGCGGGCGGCTGGAAGGCGCCCTTCGGGCCCGCCAGAATCGCGTCGCGAAACGCCTTCCAGAGATCGAGGGGCATCTCGATGCCGGTCTGCGTGCCGCTGTGGTGGAAATCGCTGCCCGCGCAAACCAACAGCTTCAGGCGGCGAGCCATCTCCACCAACCGGGCCCGGGCCTCGGGCGAAAACGCCGGATAAAGCGCCTCGATGCCGTCGAGGCCAAGCTCTTGGAGCGCGGGCAACAGCGCTTCCAGCTTGTCCGCGTTGGGTTCCAGAAACAGAGGATGGGCCAGGAACGCGCGCCCCCCGGCGCGGTGCACCAGAGCGATGCCATCGGCCAGATCGATGCGGCCGGTCGCGGCCCCCGGCAAGAGGGCCATTTCGGACCGCGGCCCGTGGAGGCGCTTGCGGCGCAGCGAACCGGCGATGCTCTCCAGCCCCTCCCCGTGGCTCAGCCACATGGCATCCAGGTTGGCGCGCAGTTCCTCGTGGCCCGGATCGAATCCATATGCCAACAGGTGGGCCGACTTGCCCCCATGGTCGCACGTGATCTCCACGCCCGTGATGAAACCGATGCCGCGCCGCGCGAGCCGCCGGCGGAAGGCCGGCAGCCCGGCCAAGGAGTCGTGGTCCACGAGCGCGGCGAAAACCGCCTGGTCGGCCGCGAGCCGGTCCGCGACGGCCTCGGGCGCGAGCGTGCCGTCGCTATGCAGCGAATGGCAGTGCAGATCGACTCGGATCATCGCGCTCATCGGTTCTCCGCCGGGCCGGTCCTCCGTCCGTCAGCGCCTGGCGGCGCGCGCGGGCTCCCCGGGCGCCCGCTTCGGCGTGAGCAGCGACACCACCACCAGCGCGATGAAGCTGAGCGGAATCGAAACGATGCCGGGGTTGCTGAAGGGGACGGGCGCGGACGCGGGATCGAGCCCGTACAGCTTGTAGAGCTCCGGCGAGAACAGGATCAGCCCGAGGGAGGCGACGATGCCGACGAATATCGACGCCACGATGCCTTTCGCCGTGGTGCGCTTCCAGAACAGCAGCATCAGGATGGCCGGCAAGTTGGCGGAGGCGGCCACGGCAAAGGCCAGCCCCACCAGGAACGTCACGTTGATCCCCTTGAACAGGATGCCCAGCACGATGGCGATGGCGCCGATGACAAAGGCGGAGATCTTGCCGGCGCGGATCTTGGTGCGGTCGTCCATCCCGAGGTTCAGAAAGCGATCGCAGAAATCGTGCGCCACGGCGCCCGACGCCGCCACGATCAGCCCGCTGACCGTGCCAAGCACGGTGGCGAACGCGATGGCGGAAATGACGGCGAAAAGGAGTTCCCCGAACGAACGCGCCAGCAACGGCGCGGCCATGTTGCTGTCTGCGGGATTCAGCACCCCGTTGATCGCCGCGCCCGAGCCCATGAACAGCGTCAGGATGTAGAAGAAGCCGATGGCGGCAATGGCGACGATCGTGGATTTGCGCGCGCTGGCGGGGCTGGGCACCGTGTAGTAGCGGATCAGGATGTGCGGCAGCGCGGCCGTGCCCAGGAAGAGCGCCAGCATGAGGGAGATGAAATCGAACTTCTCGAGCGGAGTGCCCTGGACCTTGAACTTGAGGCCGGGGCGCATGAACAGGTTGCCCGGCGTGGAGGCGGGATAATACGCCGTGACCTTGGCGCCGTCCGCATCGCCGAAGCGCACCTCTTTCCAGCGCCGGATCCGCGTGTCGCGATCGGAAAGGGCCGACAGCAGGCCGACCGGTGAAACCGCGCCCCGCGGCATTTCCGTGTCGCCGCGCAGGGATTCCAGATTGCCGACCTGGCGCAGGGCGTTGTCCTTGGAGGCGGGCGCGCCGTTGATCAGGCGGCGGCCGTCAGGCGTGGCCACGTCCGATTGGATTTCCACCAGGCGGGTGCCCGCCGGACCGGCGTCGACCAGCCACCACGTCTCTTGGCCGCCCCGGTTCAGGCGGGCGAAGGCATGCTGCGCGGCCGGCACTCCTTTCACCTCCACCACGCTCCACCCCGGATCGGTCACGGCCAGTTGTGCCCCCTCGCCCTGCGCGGCCAGGACCACGGGCTCGTGGAAGGGCACCCGTCCGCCCTGATCCGGCCGGGGATTGAACCCGCGGAGGCACACGGCCACGACGAGGACCGTGGAGAAGACGATCAGCAGCGCGCCCTTCAAGAACTGCACGTAGGTGGTGGAGGCCATGCCCGCCGTGGCGACGATGGTGATGACGATCGCGCCCACCATGATGACGCCCCAGTAGTGGTCGAGGCCCAAGAGCGGCTGGACCAGCACGCCCGCGCCCACCATTTGCGGAATCAAATAGCAGATCGAAACGACCAGGGTGCTCAGCGCCGCCGCCAGCTTGATGCCGCGCGAATTGTACTTGGAGTCGATGGCGTCGGTGAACGTGTATTTGCCCAGCCGCTTCATCGGTTCGGCCACCACGAAAAGCGCCACGATCCACCCGGCCAGATAGCCGATGGAATACAGGAATCCGTCGTAGCCCGCCGTCGCGATCATGCCGCAAATGCCCAAAAACGAGGCGGCGGAGAGATAGTCGCCCGCGAAGGCGATGCCGTTGACCGCCCAGTGGATCTGGCCGCCCGCGGCATAATAGCCGCTGGAGGTCTTGGTTTTGCTGCCCAGATAGAAGGACAGCCCCAGCACGAACAGCACGAAGGAGAGAAAGACGAAGATGGCCATGTCAGCGGCCCTCCGCCGGGGCTTGCGGGACGTCGAGCTTCCGCTCCCGGGCGTTGCACAGGGCGTTGTAGACCAAGGCTTGAACGAGGGCGACCCCGATGAGGGCGAAGCCGTACACCGTGGCCAGATTCAAGCCGCCGCAGATCGTTTTCTCCATGAGCATGGGTCGCAGCAGATTGATGGCCACGAATCCGGCGTAGAAGAGGGAATACGACAACACCATCCAGACCCCCAGCCGCATTTTGTAGTTTTGGGCGGGATCCTTCCCGGCGGAAACGGACGGTTCATGAAACATTTTCCACTCTCCTGGTTGTGGCTCCAATGCACACAAAGGACCATGTAATACCACTTCCGCCGCCAACGCAAGGCGCGGCTGTAAATATTTGCCCATGCGCTCCGCCCCCCGTTTGTGATTGGCGCCGCCGGGGGCAGACCACCCGAAACCCGGAGGAAATATGAACATTGTGGGATCGACGTGTGCCAGCTGCTTGGCCAAGGTTTTCGGCTCCGACGCGAGGGTCCCGGATGGCCCTTGCGCGCCAACTCCCCGAAATCGCCATGGGCTACAACTACAACGGCAAGACCCGCTCCGCCGAACTCCTCCTGCGCCCCGACGGCTCGGTCCTCCAGATCCGCCGCGCCGAAACCCTCGCCGATCTCTTCGCGACGCTCGCCCTCGGCTCCGTTTTGAATTTCAAATAAATCAGCCTCTCGCCAAGCCAGCCAAGGCCGCAAAAGGTAGGGCGAATCCTCCGGATGAGCCGAAGTTTGGCCACCGTCCTGTCTCTCCGCGAGGTCGGGATCCGCAATCCAACAGCCCGGTCGTCGCGGCGAGACGCCCCTACCTTTCCGATCCGGCAGGACGGGTTGGCTCAACCCGCCGGGCTGTCCGTATTTTATAATCCCATTGGATTTACCTGCCGGTGACTTGCTATCCTTCCGGCCGGAACGCTTTTCACGGGAGAATGAAATGTCCGAACACGCCGGCCTCGATATCACGCCCAACCATTTTTTGCAGATTGACGCGGCTCTCTGTACGCGCTGCGGGCGCTGTGCTGCCGTCTGCCCCATGGGCATCGTCGCCCCGGCGGGACCGAACGTCTTGCCGTTCGTGAAGGACGAAGACGTCGCGCGCTGCCTCCGCTGCGGCCATTGCGAGGCCTTCTGCCCGACGCAGGCGCTGGCGCTGAATTTCCGCCTGGAAGAACGGCCCGCCCCTCCGCCCAAAGCCCGTACCCTGCCGCCGCCCGATCTGGCCCTTCATCTAAAGAGCCGCCGCTCCATCCGCCGTTTTCTCCCCGATCCCGTGCCGCGTGAAACCATCCTGGAAATCCTCGACGCCGCCCGCTACGCCCCCTCGGGAACCAACCAGCAGCCCGTGCAATGGCGAGTGGTTTTCGATTCAAAGGCGGTCCGGAAAATCGCCGCGCTCACCGTCGATTGGATGCGCCTCCGGGCGAAAACCGACGATCCCCTCGGGCACCTTCTGGTGCAGCTCGTCGCGGGCTGGGATGCCGGTTTCGACGTCGCCTGCCTGGGCGCCCCGCACCTGATCGTGGCCCACGTGCCGGCGGACAATCCGATCGCGCCGGTGGATGCCATCATCGCGCTCACCCATGTCGACATCCTGACGCCGGCCTACGGACTCGGCACCTGCTGGGCGGGTTTCGTTTCGGCGGCCGCCGCCATGCACGAACCGCTGCAAAAGGAACTGGCCCTTCCCGCCGGCCGCAACTTCGCCTATGCGCTGATGCTGGGCCGCCCGCAGTTCAAGCCCCGCAGCATCCCGCGCCGGAATCCCCTGGAAGTCACGTGGGGGTAGGGAACCGGGGCCCGGCGACTTCGACGCGATAGCTCTTTTACCTTTCAAAGGAGTCGTCGAACCGCGTGGTGGTTCCGTCTTGCACCCCCCGAACATTGGCGCGTATGATTCCGGCCAGTCGGAGATGAACCCATGAATTCCATCCGCGCTGGCATCCTGGCCACGTTCTCCCTTCTCCTTGCCGCCCTCGCCCCTGCCCAATCCTCCCGTTCCGGCATGGGTTCGGTTCCGTACGAAGGGGGCGCGACCTTCCGCGTCTGGGCGCCCTTCGCCAACTCCGCCGCTGTCGCGGGCGAGTTCAATTCGTGGAACGCCACTCCCATGGTTCGCGACGCGGCCGGCGGCACCTGGTCCATCGACATCCCCGGCGCGCGCCACGGACAGCGCTACAAATATCTGTTCAACGGCAACATCTGGAAGCGCGATCCGAGCGCGCGGCAGGTCACCCATTCCAGCGGCGATTCTGTCGTCTACGACCCGAAGGCTTTCGACTGGGGAGGCGACTCCGCCCCCTCCCCCGAACGCAACGATCTCGTGATCTACCAGCTCCACATCGGCACTTTCGCGGGCAAGGATCCGCCGGCCACCTTCGACGACGCCATCGCCCGTCTCGATCACATCCGCGGCCTTGGCTTCACCGTCGTCCAGCTCATGCCCGTCAACGAATTCCCCGGCGGGCGCAGCTGGGGCTACAATCCGTCCGATCTCTTCGCCATTGAAACGGACTACGGCGGCCCCGACGCCCTCAAGCGCTTCGTCCGCGCCGCCCACGAGCGCGGCCTCGCTGTTTTTGTGGATGTCGTGCACAACCACTACGGTCCGACCGATCTCGATTTGTGGCAGTTCGACGGCTGGTCCGAGAACTGGCTTGGCGGCATCTATTTCTACAACGACGGCCGCGCCCATACGCCCTGGGGCTCCACCCGCCCCGACTACGGACGCCCCGAAGTCCGCGCCTTCATCCGCGACCAGATCTTCATGTTCGCCGACGAATACCGCGTGGATGGATTCCGCTGGGATTCCGTCTTCCATATCATCAGCTTTTCCGAACAAGATCCGAGCCTCAACCCCGAAGGCGTACAGATGCTGCGCGACATCAACCGGGAACTTTCCGAAACCCGCCCGCGCCTCTTTCGCATCGCCGAAGACCACGCCTTTCAGCACGACATGGGCTTTGACGCCCAATGGGACATCGGCTTCCGCTGGGCGCTGTTTCACCTTGTCGCCGATGCCTGGGACTCCGACCGCAACATGCGAGTCGCGGCCGGCACCGTCTCCGACTGGCCGGAATTCCGGCGCGTCGCGTTCACCGAGGCCCACGACTATGTCGCCCGCATGAACTACGGCCGCAGCCGCGTCCCGGCCCAGGTCCATCCCGAGGATCCCGGCAGCCTCTGGGCCCGCAAACGCGCACTGCTCGGCGCGGCAGTCGTGATGACCACTCCCGGCATCCCCATGGTCTTCCAAGGCCAGGAGATGAACGAGACCCGCGCCTTCCACGACGACGTCCCCATGAACTGGGAATTGACCAACACCTTTTCCGGCATTGTCCGCGCCTACGCCGACCTGATCCACCTCCGCCGCAACCTCGGCGGCGCCACCCCCGGACTCAAGGGCACCGGCGTCTTCATCCGCCATATCGACAATGATAACAAAGTCGTCGCCTACACCCGCTGGGACCGGGGCGGCGAGGGCGACGACGTCGTGGTCGTCGCCAACTTCTCCCACATGGATTTCGGCAAGAAGGACTACGCCGTCCAGTTCCCGTCCGCCGGAACCTGGTATCGGCACTTTAACAGCGATTCCAAAACCTATTCCGGCGACTTCGGCGATCTCGGCGCCGACCGGGTCGAAGCCGCCGGCGATCCGCCGACCGCGATCGTGGACATGGGCAAATACAGCCTCCAGATCTTCTCCAAGCAAGTCCCCGCAGGCCAAACCCGGTAAAAAGGATTCCCATGTCGCAAAAACAAAGCCGCTGGTTGCTGGGCGAACTGCCCACCCTGCTGAACGAGGGAGTGATCGACGGCGGTGCCGCCGATCGTCTCCGCCAACACTACGAATCGGCGGCCGGGAAAAGCCGCAACTGGGCGCTCACCGTCTTCGGCATCCTCGGCGGAACCCTTGTCGGCCTCGGCATCATCCTGCTCCTTGCCCACAACTGGGCCGACCTGTCCCGGGCCGCGCGCACCGTCCTGGCGTTTTCACCCCTCGCGGCCTCCCTCATCCTGACGGGCTGGATCCTCCGTTCTGGAAAGGATTCTGCCGCGTGGCGCGAAGGCGGCGGGGCCTTCTGGATGCTCTCCATCGGCGCGGCCATTGCCCTTGTCGCGCAGACCTACCACATCCCCGGCGATGCGGGCCGCTTCGCGCTGACCTGGATGCTCCTTTCGCTGCCGGTCATCTATCTGCTCAACGCCACCGGCCCGGCGCTGGCCTATCTGGCCGGCATGACCTTCTGGGCGGTCGATGCCCAGGAAGGCGGCGGCCACGCCCTGCTCTTCTGGCCCCTCGCCGCGCTGATCCTGCCGCACATCGTCACCGCCGCGCGCGAAAACGCCTACGCATCCCGACCCGTCGTCCTTTTCTGGGGCATCGCGCTCGCCCTGTGCGTCGCCATCGGCGTCACGCTGGAAAAAGTGCTGCCGGGACTCTGGATCATCGTCTATGGCTCGCTCTTCGCCGGCCTCTATCTCGCGGGCGAATTCTGGTTTGGTGACGCTCCCTCGTTTTGGCAGAAGCCGTTTCAAGTCGTGGGTTCGATAGGCGGCATGGTCTTGGCCTTCATGCTCACCTATGAATGGCCGTGGGAGGAAATTGGTTGGCATTATTATCGCCATGGCGCGGCCTACCACGGCTTCGCCGCGAGCCTCGACTATGCGCTCGCCGCGGCGCTTCCGGTGACCGCCATCGCCCTCCTCGTCAGCGCCGTCCGACGCGGCAAACCCCATGCGCTCTTCCTCGGTGCGCTGCCCATCCTTGCGGTGCTGGGCTATGCCCTCGTGGCGCAAACCAACCAGGAAACCGGCGCCCTGGCACTGTTCAATCTCTATGTCTTCATCGTCGGCATCGGCCAGCTCGTCCGTGGTTTCCGCTCGCGCAACATCGGCACGGTCAACGCCGGCCTCCTGATCGTCTTTGCGCTGATCCTCCTGCGGTTCTTCGACGAGGATCTGGGCTTTGTCTTCCGCGGCGTCGTGTTTGTCCTGCTGGGCGCCGCCTTCCTCGTCGTCAATCTTGTCCTCGCCCGCCGGAAAGGAGCCACCTCGTGAAAACCAAATGGATCTGGATCCTCTTCTTGGCCGTGGCTGCAATCCAACTGGCCGTGCCAGCCTCGATGATCCTCAAGCGCGAGCATGCCCTGGACCATGGAACGGTATTCAAGTTCCGCACCGCGCCGGTGGATCCCTACGACGCCTTCCGCGGCCGCTACGTTGCCTTGAGCCTCGAGGCGCGTTCCGCGCCGGTCGAACTGGATCAGGATTTTGAACACAACGAGAAAGTGTATGCGCTGCTGGCGGAGGATGCCGAAGGATTCGCCTATTTCTCCGGCGTCCGCAGGCAGTGTCCGGCCGCAGAACCATATCTGCGCACCAGGCTGAATTATGTTTCCGGCACCAACGCCTCCCTGCGCCAGCCCTTCGACCGCTTCTACATGGACGAAAACGAGGCGCCCGCCGCGGAAAGGGCCTATTGGCAGAACAGCGCGCGCAGCAACCAAAACGCCTATGTCCAGGTCCGCATCGAAAAGGGCTTCTGCGTGATCGAGGATTTGTACGTCGGCGAAACGCCCATCCGCGAATACCTCGCCCAGAATCCTTCGCCTCGGCCGCGCTAGATTTGATCTCGCCACCAGAGTCTTGCCGCCCTGCCACCTTGCGTGGCAGGAGGCCAACGTCGGCTCCCCTGCCGCGCACAAGGCGGCATGGCCCGCGCAACCCACGGAATCGCACTTGTCCCTCCCGGGAACGGGGGCTATGATGGCCCCCGTTTTCCGGAGAACTGCATGAAACCCATCCAGACCGACCAAGCTCCCGCCGCGATCGGGCCGTATTCGCAAGCGACATCGACCGGCGGCTTCCTGTTCATCTCCGGCCAGCTCGGACTCGACCCCGCCAGCGGAGCGATGGCCGACGGCATCGAAGCCCAGACCCGCCGCGCCCTTCAAAACCTCGTCGCCATTCTCCAAGCCGCCGGCCTCGGCCCGCAGCATGTCCTCAAGGCCACCGTGTACGTGGCGAACATGGACGACTTCGCCCTCGTCAACAACCTCTACGCCGAAGTCTTCGCGCCGCCCTATCCCGCGCGCGAAGTCGTCCAGGCCGCGCGCCTGCCCAAGAACGCCCTCGTCGAGATCTCCGCCATCGCCGCCGCGCCATGATCATCATCGAACCCCACATCCACATGCTGTCGCGCACGACGGACGACTACACCGCCATGTACAACGCCGGCATCCGGTGCGTCGTCGAGCCCTCCTTCTGGCAGGGCTCCAACCGCCGCCATGCGGGCACCTTCTTCGACTATTTCCAGCTCTCGCTCGAATTCGAGCACACCCGCGCCCTCCGCTACGGCATCGACCACTATTCCTGCATTTCCGTCAATCCCAAGGAAGCCGAGGACATCTCCCTCGCCCGCGAAACCCTCGCGGGCATCGGCCCCTATCTTGAGCATCCCCGATGCATTGCCGTCGGCGAAATCGGCTTCAACCGCATCACGCCAAACGAGGAGGAAGTCTTCCTGCGCCAACTCGAGATGGCCAAGGCCCACGCTCTCCCCGTCCTCGTCCACACCCCTCACGACACGCCCGAAATCAGCAAGCGGAAAGGCACTGCCCGCATCCTCGACATCCTTCGCGAATTCGCCTACGACCCTGGGCGCATCGTCGTCGACCACAACACCGAAGAAACCATGCCGCTGACGCGCAAGACCGACTACTGGGCCGGCCTGACCGTCTACCCTTACTCCAAGCTCAATCCCCGCCGCGTCGTGGATATCCTCCGCCAATGGGGACTCGAGCGCGTCCTCGTCAATTCCTCCGCCGACTGGGGTGTCTCCGATCCCTGCTCGTTGCCGAAAACCGCCGCGTTCATGGCCGAGCAGGACTTCACCAAGACCCAGATCCGCAAGATCATGCACGACAATCCGCTGACCTTCTATTCCCAGACCCCGAAATTCAAGCCCCGCCTGGATCTGCCTTATATTGACCCCGCCACCTACCAGCGCTGATCCGGCCCCGCGCCGCGGCACCGTCTTTTCTGGTCTTCGGGAGAAGGCCATCGAGGCCTATTACATGGTGGAGGATTTCCTGCCCCGCCTGAAGAACGGCAACGCCTGGCTCCGCCTCCTTCGCCTGCCGAACCTCTTGACCATGCCCGGCGACCTCCTCGCCGGTTTCCTCCTCGCCTCTTCGGCAACCGCCACGGGCTGGGCCCGACTCTTCCTGGCCCTCCCCGCTGGACTCTTTCTGTATGCCGCCGGCATGATTCTCAACGACCTTTTCGATTACGCCGAAGACCTCCGCGACCGACCGCTTCGTCCCCTCCCCGCCAACCAAATCGCGCGCGAAACGGCAGCGGCTGTCGCGCTGATCCTGTTATGGATTGCCGCCTTCCTATCCGCGTTCTTCGATGCGCTGCCCGTCGCGATCCCGCTGATCTTGTGCATCCTCTTCTACGATGTCGGCCTCAAGCGGGTGAATATCCTCGGCCCCGCGCTCATGGGCGCCTGCCGCGCCGGCAACCTCCTGCTCGGTGCTGCCGCCGCGCACGAAGGCGGTGCGGCCCATCCCTTCCCCCTCGCCGGAGCCCTTGTGCTCGCGCTCTACATTGCCGCCGTCACGCACCTGGCCCGCAACGAGACGAGCCCCGGCGCAAGATTCACGCCCCAACGCATTGGCCAGCTCCTCGGAATGCTGATCCCCCTGCAGGCGCTCCTATGCGTCGCCGCCATCCACCGCTTCCCCGCCAACCTCCTCGGCCTGTCCCTTCTGCCGCTCCTGAAACTTCACCGTCTCCTCGCAACGCGCTTCCCGCCCAGCTGACCCCGCTTCCCGCCCCGCGCATCTTTTCTCCTTGCCTCATATTTCCAGTTTTTATAAATATTGAAACAATTTCATTATTTATAAACATTGGAACAGATTAGAATGGCCACCTTGCGACCACTGAATCCCACCTTGTGGCGGACATGCCGGGTCCTGTCCGGCCATATGCGCTTGAAGCTCCTCCGGCTGCTCCATGATGCCCCGGGCCAAAATGTTTCCGCCTTGGCCGAAGGGGTCGGCATCGGCATTTCCGACGCCAGCCAGGAATTGCGCCGCATCCAATCGCGCGGCCTGTTGCAGGCGCAACGCCAAGGCGTCCATCTCATCTACCGCCTGGGCGCTGACCCGCAAGTCCCCTCCGCGGCCCCGCTGCTCAAGGCCCTGAAATCCGCGCTCGCCGGCTTGCCGCCCGAACAGGACGCCGCCATGTCCCCCATTGCAGCCGGTTTCGCCCATCCGCGGCGCATCGCCATTGCCAAAGTCCTGATGAAGGCACCCCTGGTTTCCATGGACTTGCGCATGGCCACGCGCATCCCCCCGGGCCCGCTAAGCCTGCATCTCGACACCCTGGAAGCGGGCGGATGGGTGCGGCGCAACAAACGGATGCTGAGTTTCCACGTCCCGCCGCATCCGCTGGCCAAAGCGCTGGTTGGGCTGCTCCCCTCGTCATAAGGCGTCCGCTTTTGTCGATGGACGCCCCCGCTGATTTGGGATAGATTTTTGCTCCCATGCGCCCTCTGGTCTATCTGATTTTCCTCTGTTGGGCCGCCACCGGCCTTTTCGCTTCGCCGCGCGATTCCATTTCCATCACCATCGCCTCGGCCAACCTGTCCGACAACACCAGCCAGGCCTACGAAGAGCCCGGCATCCGCATTCTCCAGGCGCTCCGGCCCGACATCATTGGCATCCAGGAATTCAACTACAAAAACGGCACCTCGCAGGACCTGGTCCACCACTTGTTCGGCCCTGGTTTCCACTTCGCCCGCGAAGAAGGCGGCGCGCGCCTCCCCAACGGCATCATCAGCCGCTATCCCATCCTCGCTTCCGGACAATGGGAAGACCCCTACGTCGCCAACCGCAGCTTCGCCTGGGCCACAATCCAAATCCCCGGTCCCAAGCCCCTGCATGCCATCAGCGTCCATCTCGTCCAGAACCGCGCCACCCGGCGCGCGCCCGAAGCCCGCCACCTGCTCAAGCTCATCCGAGCCGCCTTCCCGCCCGACGATTACGTCGTGCTCTGCGGCGACCTCAACATCAGCACGCGTGGCACCGAAGCCCTTGCCGAATTGACGGCCTGGTTCATGGATGACCACCAGCCCGCCGACCAGGAAGGAAATCCCAACACCAACGCCAACCG
>DMJA01000288.1 GCA_003451935.1 Verrucomicrobiota bacterium
GAGCCGTCCAGACGCATGCGTTCTTCCCAATACTTCTTCCAGTCCTCGGGACGAGTGCACTTCTTCAGGATGATGCGGGTGATCTTGCCGACGCCTTCGGGCTTCCAGTTGTAGCCTAACTTCTTGATCCTGCGCCCCAGCTCTCGAAAGAACCGTTCGATCAACGAGGAGGCCCGGGGACAGGCGATGCCGAACTGCAGCCACCGCCGGACGTAGCTGAACATGTAGCGGCGGGACCGGTCCAGATAATCGGCCGCCTTGCGGAACCCACGGCCCGACAGATGCTGGACGAGTTCCAAGACTTGGGCCTCGGCCTTTTCCATCTGCTCTTCGATGCGGTCCTTCTCCGATTCGGGAACCAGCTCGAAGTCCTCCTTGGGAAGCTCGATGCCCATGACGATCTTGAGCGCGTCCTGCACGGGCCGGATCTCGCCGATGGTCCCGCCGTTCTTCCACATGGCGTGGTACAGGTCGCGCACGGTGTGCCATTGGCACCGCTGGTGGAGATCCGCATGGTCGGCCAGCCATTCGGCGAGCCCCGCCTCGGCATCCGCTACCAGGACCGTTCCGGCAGGGAAGCGAACGGACCGCCGTTCCAAGTCTTCGGAGACTTGCTTCCAACTTTCCCCGCCCGTCCAGGTCCCGAGCGGCACGAACTCTCCCGCTGCCGTGATGCCGATCATGGCCTTGATGTCGCCCCGGACGGCCCCGGCGCCTTTGTACTTGGTTCCGTCCGCGAACACGGTGGCGGGCAACGCTCCCAACACGTCGGGCGGCAGATCAATCTGGTCGGCCTTCGTATCGAGGATCCAGCCATGCAACGTGGAGTGCGGCGTCCGGGTTCCCGTGGCCTGTTCCAGCGTCCGGGCCGCCCGCCGGCAGGAATCCGCCACGGCCTGCTCGATGGCCCGGCGCTCCAGTTCCACCGTCTTGCTCCGGTGGAGATCGACCCGGAGGAACTTCAGCAACAGCGTGTGCGTCCGGCCGCATTGGCCGCACTTCACGCGGGTCAACGCCGGCAATCCGACGTCTCCGAGACTGGTCCGGATCCGCCGGCTTTTCTGCCGGCCGTTCAGGACAAAGCCCGCATGGCCGCAGTCGCAGGCGACAGGCACCTCCGCCTTCTGCATGACCTTCAGCTTCAAGGTCTCCTCGGCCAGCAGCAGGATCGTCCGCAAAATCTCCCCGTGGGCTTTCCGTTCGAACAGCTCCCGGAGCCGCCAAACCAGCTCGTCGAGCGAAAAGCCCTTTTCCGATAGACAGACAAGCAGCGAAGCGTTAACCGTGTGTTGCATTTGGGAGGTGTCCCTTCTGGGTTTCGATGTGGTAGTCAAAACCTTAAGGTGCCACATCCTCCCAAATGCCTCACCCCCTCATCACACACCTTCGGACATTCTCAACGAATTTCCATCCCCTGTTATTTTCCTTGGTTGAACAAATGGCACCAGACGCGGTGGTTTTCCACCGTTCTGCACGCCGGTTTTTCGGAGCGGCAGACGGCCATGGCTTTGGGGCAGCGCAGATGGAACGGGCAGCCGGGCGGGGGATTCGCGGCCGAGGGCGGCTCGCCTTGCAACGCCTTCCGTTTGCGTTTCACGCCGGGAACGGGGACGGCCGCCACCAGCGCCTGCGCGTAGGGATGCTTCGGCGCGTCCACCATCGAATCCGCGGGACCGATCTCCGCCAGCCGGCCGAGATACATCACCGCGATGCGGTGCGACACGTGCAGCAGCACGCTCAGGTCGTGCCCGATCATCAGATAGGCCAGCCCGTGCTTCTTCCGCAATTCCACCAGCAGGTTGATCACCTGCGCCTGCACGCTGACGTCCAGCGCGCTCACCACCTCGTCGCACACCACCAGGTCCGGACGCAGCGACAGGGCGCGGGCGATGCAGACGCGCTGCCGCTGGCCGCCCGAGAATTCGAACGGATATTTCCACAGCGCGGTGGCGTCCAGCCCCACCTCCGACAGCAGGCGCGTCGCCGCCGCTTCGCGAGACTCGCCCTTCAACATCCGGTGCTCGGCCAATCCTTCCGTCAGCAGGTCGCAGATCGGCAGGCGCGGATTCAGCGAGGCCATCGGATCCTGGAAGACCATCTGGATGCGGCGGCGCTGGTCTTTCGAAAGCGGTTTCTTGTTTTTCGGCGAGAACAGGGTTTTTCCGTCCAGCTTCACCGCGCCCGTCGTCGGCCGCTCCAGCCCCGCCAGCACGCGCCCCAGCGTGGTTTTGCCGCAGCCCGATTCCCCCGCCAACCCCAGGGTCTCGCCTCGTGCGATTTCCAGCGAGACGCTTTCGACCGCGTGCACGTGCCCCTTCGTCCGCGCGAGCACGCCGCGCCGGATCGGAAAACGAACCGCCACTTCCTCCAGTGAAATCCAAGGCGTTGCCGGGGCCGAATTCATGCGATCAACCTATCCGGATTCATGGCGAAAGGAAATCGTGCAGTTGCGGCGCGCCGGCTTCCGCGTCCGCCCAGCCGTTTTGGTATAGCCGCTCGAGCTCCTCGCGGTCTTGGCTGTAGCGGCCCACCGCCAGCGGTTGCGACGGGCGGATAACGAGCACCTGCCCGGCCGCCTCTTCCGCTTCCAGTTCGTCCATTTCGCGGTTGTAGGTTTCGGCCTGGCGGACCACCGCCTCGGCCAGCGGGGGAAAATGCCGGTATTTCCACCGAATCGCCGCGCGATGCGCCGCGCGGGGCTTGGGCTTGCGAAAGCCCCGGTTGCGCGTCAGCACCACGACACGCCGCGGAAATCCGTCCGCCCCCGCCTGCCGGAACGGAATCGGATCGGAAATGCCCCCGTCGAGATACAGCTTTCCGTTCACCCGCGCCATCCGCCCCACCATCGGCAGCGACGAACTCGCCAGCAACGCCTCCGTCAGGGGTGCATCGGCCTTGTCGAAGAAAATCGCCCGCCCCGTCTCGCAATCCGTCGCGCCGATGCGGAACCGCGTCGGTGAGGCCTCGAACGCGGCGAAATCGAACGGCAGATACTTCGGCAGTTCGCGGTAGATGAAATCCATGCCGAACGGATTGCCCTGCCGGAGCCAGTTGCGCCACGAAAAATAGCGCGGATCCCCCGCGAAGGTCGTATAGATCCGCCGGTTGCGCTCGAACTGCCCCGACACGTAGGACGCCGCGTTGCTGATGCCGGCTGAGACGCCAATCACGTAGGGGAAGCGAAGGCCCTCCTTCAGGAAGAAATCCATCGCTCCGGACGCATATTGCGCGCGCATGCCGCCGCCTTCCAGCACCAGCGCCGCATCCCCCCGCATCGGAAAGGTTGTCGTCACGCCGGCCTCACAGCGCATTCACGAAACCGCCCGACACGCCGTCTTCGCGAACAAATCCGTTGCGGAGATAGTATTTCGGCTGCGAGGGATGCCGCGCCACCGCGTGGAACCGCTTGATGCCCTTTTCCTTGAAGAACATCCGCTTCGTCCGGTAGAGATACCGCCCCGCCTTGAAATCGCGGTATTCCGGAATCATGAAATCGAGCACGATGTCCGCGTCCGGCCCGTTCTGGCGATAGGAAAACACGCCCACCGGCAGCAGGTTGCGGAAAATCAGGCACGTGCACGCCGACATCAGGTCCTCGATTGTCAGTCCCGGCGCGTAGTTCATCAGCTCGCGCTCGTGGAACAGGAAGAACCGCTTCAGGTATTCCGTCCCCACGCTTTCCGCCGGCGCCAGATCGAAAAACGCGTTGATGCGCAGGGTCTGCAGCAGATACCACCCGTCGATCCCCGCGATCACCAGATTGATCACGCACACCGGCCACGATCCAATCAGCCAGCCATACCCGCTAAAAAGGACCGATCCAATCCCGTTGATCAGCCGCAGGCGGAAGACATTCGTCATCAGCAGCGAGACCAGGATGATCAGCGACGCCGCGTAGCCGATTCCTTCCTTCATCCACTCGAAATTCATGGAATTCCCTTCAGGGCCCTGCGCCCCATCGCTCGCCAACCTGCAGCCGATGCCCGCAGAGAAACGCCGCGCCGGGCATGGATTTCTTTCCCGCGGGCTGCACTTGCGTCAGCCGCAGCGCGCCGCGGCCCGTCGCCACCAGCGGTCCCGCGCCCGCCGCTTCCAGAACCGTGCCCGGCAGCGCGCCCGCGCCCGCTTCCGCTTTCGCTTCGTGGATCTTCAGCAAGATGCCGCCCGGCAAGAACGTGTACGCCCCCGGCCACGGCGAAAATCCCCGCAGCTGGTTGCGGATCGCTTCCGCCGGCAGGCTCCAGTCCACGAGCCCGTCCTCTTTCGCCAGCTTGCGCGCAAAGGTCACCTGCGTTTCATCCTGCGGAATCCCCTGCGTCGTTCCCGCGCGGAATCCATCCAGCACGCGCACCAGCAGTTCCGCCCCCTTCGCCGCCAGTTTCGGCTCCAGCGAAGCGAAATCGTCGTTCGGCAGAATCGTAAATTTCTCCTGCGCGAGGATGTCCCCCGCATCCATCTTGGGCGTGACGTATAGAACGCTCACGCCAGTTTCGCTTTCGCCGTTCGCCAGCGCCCACTGGATCGGGCTCGCGCCGCGGTATTTCGGCAGGAGCGATGGATGCACGTTGATCGTCCCGATCCGCGGCACCGCCAGCAGGTTCCTTTTGAGAAACTGCCCGTAGCACGCCACCACGACCACATCCGGCTGCAGCGCCGCGAGCTGCGACACGAAATCATCCCCACTCGCGTTGTCCGGCGTGAAAACCGGCAGGTGGCGGCTCTGCGCCAGGGTCTTCACAACGCACGGCAGGCTTTGCATTCCCCGTCCCCCGGCGCGGTCCGGTTGCGTCACCACGGCCACGAGATCGTCGCGCCCCGCCGCGAGGATGCCCTCCAGCAGCGGACACGCCAGCGCGCCCGAGCCCATCAAGATGACCTTCAGCCTCTCCATGCCCGTACGCTAGATGCCCACGCCCCGGCCGTCAAAGCGAAACAGCGCGACGCGCGGATTGCCGCTGTCCAACGCCTCGAAGCCGAAGGCCGCGCGGATCCATTCCAGGGTTTTCTGGTGATAAAAGGCGACATGCGTTTCGTCGCTCGCGTAGCCCCACGTTCGGAAGGACTCCAGATCCTCCCACGGCGCGGTCATCACCGTCAAGAGGCCGCCGGGCTTGAGCAGCGAAAGCATCCGCGGCCATTCCGCCGCCGGATGGTGGAAATGTTCGACGACCTCGGTGGCGAACAGGAAATCGAACGTCCCGGCGGGCCACTCGGGAAAGAAAAAGGGGTCGTAGTTCTCGCAGCGCAATCCCGCCTCCCCCAGCAGGAGGTGCAAGGTCGGCGTATGCCCGCAGCCATAATCCAACCCGCGCATGTCCGGCGACAAAACAGGCAAGGCTGGCGCGAGCGCCTGTTTCAGGAAGGCCACGTAGCCCGCATCGTCCAGTCCGCTCCGATGCTTGGCGTAGCGCGCTTTTTCGGTTTCTGGCGACGGCAGGAAGGCGGCCTCCGCGAAGATCAGCCGGCACCGCCCGCACATGCGATTTCGGCGCTTGCGGATATCCGCGACGACCCCGAACGGCCCCGGCGCGCTGCACAGGGGGCAGATCTCGTCGCCGCCCGGTCTCATGCCGGCGAATCTCCCGGCGCGCGGGCCAGATACAGGCCGTTCGCGGATTTCTCCCCCGTCAGCGGATTGTCGAAGACGCAGGCGCGGCCTTCGGCGTTGCCGAAGGCCTGGCGCAGGATTTCCAGAAACGCCGCGTCGGGTTCGTCGTTCGACCACATCGCGAAGACGCCGCCAGGCTTGAGGAATTCCTTCAGCCGGCGCAAGCCGTCCGCCGAATAGAAATCGGCATGCGCCTTGTTCAGCAGTTGCGACGGCGTATGGTCGATGTCCAGCAGCACGGCGTTCCAGCGGCGGCCGGGACGTTTCGGATCGAAACCGCCGCCGCGCGCCAAGGCGAAGAAATCGGCGTTCAGATAGGAGCATCGCGGATCGTCGGTCAAGGTCTTGCCGTTGGGAACGAGCCCCCTCCGGTGCCAATCGATCACGGGTTCCAGCGCCTCCACGACGACCAGCCGCGCGACGTGCGGAAAGGCCAGCGCCTCGGCAGCGGTATAGCCCAGGCCCAGCCCGCCGACCACCACTTCCCAGCCTTCGCCTTTCAGCGCCCCCAACCCGATCTTCGATAGCTCCGTCTCCGCCACATGGAACAGGCTCGACATCAAGTATTCGCCGTTCAACTTGACCTCGTAGGCCTCCGCGCCATCCAGGGCGAGGACGCGCCGCCGTTGCAGGATTAATTCCCCCATCGCCGTTTGGCGATAGTCCAGTTCTTCGAATGGCGGTTTCATGCGGGCCGGATCCTATCCTTTTTGGCCTCCATGGGTTGATAAAATTCCACTGGTTCCAAAAAATATGGTACAGTCGTCTTCATGAAGAAGTGCCCGTTCTGCGCCGAGGAAATCCAGGATGCCGCCATCAAGTGCAAGCATTGCGGAGAGTTCCTGGACGGATCCGGACGGACCCCGTCGCCGGATCATCGGCTGCCTTGGTATTTCCGGACCTCCGCCATCGTGATCACCGTTCTCTGCCTTCCCCCCTTGGGGTTGCCGATGGTCTGGTGGCATCCCAAGATCTCGACGGTCTGGAAAATTGGCTGGACCATCGTCATCTTGGCGTTGACCTGGCTTACGGTTGTATCCATTCTGGAACTCGTGGGTGCGTTCAAGGAAATCCAGCAATTACTGCCGCAATTGCTGGGGCTTATGTAGATGAATCCAGTCCTTCCCCTCCTTGCCCTGCCGATCGTCGCCATCGCGGCCGTTTTGCTGTGGCTGTTCCTCTCCGCCGCATTCCTGCTGTGGGGCGCGCGGCTGGCCGGCATCGGGCGGCGATCCTTCGGCCGCGCCATCGGCACGATCCTGCTCGGCGGCCTCGCGTGGGGCATCGTGCTGGTTGTGTTCAATGCCTCCCCCCTCGTCGGCACCGGGCTGGGGCTTTTGCTGGGATTCTGCGTGTCGGCCGTGGTCATGATGTCCATCTTCGACACGACGTTTGGAAAAGCCCTCGCTGCCAACATCCTCGCGTGGCTGCTTCCGCCCTTGGTGGCCATCGGGCTGGCCCTGCTTGGCTTCGCCTTGTTCGGCGTCCTGTTCGCCCTCGCGGGCTAAACCAATTCCGAAAAGACGGAATCGCTGACGAACAGGGCGTCATCCGCGAGCCGGATGCGGCCAGGTTCGGCCACGAGCAAGCCCTCCTTCGCCAGTTCCGCGATTTCCTTCCCCCGCAGCGCCTCGTAGTCGAAGCCCGTCCACGCGCGGAATTCCGCGCGGCTCCAGCCCGCGATCCGCCGCAGGCCCATCACCAGCGTTTCCCGCGCCTTGGCCTCGGGCGCCAGCTTCTCCTCGAACGCCCGTTTCCATTCCGGCAGCTCCGGCGAATTCCCCCACCGGACGCCGTTCCAGTGCGAATGCGCCGCCGGACCGATGCCGATGTAGTCCTTGCCGCTCCAATACAGGAGGTTCTGCCGGCATTCCCGTCCCGGCTTCGCGAAGTTCGAGATTTCGTAGTGCGTCCAGCCGCCCTCGGCCAGGCGTTTGCGCGCCCAGTCGAATTGTCCGCGCTGCTCGTCTTCCGAAATCGACAGTCTCCCGGCCTCCTCCTCCCTCGCAAACGGCGTGCCCTCCTCGATCTCGAGGCAGTAGCAGGAGATGTGCTCCGGATCCAGCGCCATCGCGGCCTCGACGTCCGCGCAGAAGGTTTCCCGCGAAACGCCGGGCACGCCGTAGATCACGTCGAGCCCGAGGTTGTCAAAGCCGGCCGCGCGGGCGAGCGCGATGCACTCGCGCGTCTCGGCCGAGGTGTGGATGCGGCCCAGGCGCGTCAGCGTGGCATCGTCGAAGGATTGCGCGCCGATGGAGAGACGGTCCACGCCGGCCTTTTTCAGCCGCGCGGCCTTGCCCGGCGTCAAGGTGCCGGGATTCGCCTCGCAGGTCCATTCCGCCACGTTGTGCAGGTCCACCCGTTCATGGATCAGGTCCAGCAGGCGCGCCAAATCCTCCTCCGACAGCGCGGTTGGCGTGCCGCCGCCGAAGAACACGCTCCCCGGCGAGAATTTCTCCGGCAGCCCGCCCAATTCCCGCTCGACGCCCGCGAGCCACGCCGCGACCAATTCCGGCTCCGGCCGGCGCGAATAGAACGCGCAATAGGCGCACTTTCGCACACAGAACGGAACGTGGACGTAGAGGCCGTGGCCCATCTCCCGGCCTCAGCCGGCTTCCAGCTCGCGAATCTCCCGCAGGATGCGTTCGGCCTCCGCGGTGTCGAGCTGCGTCATGGCGAACCCGACATGCACGAGGACATAGTCGCCGATCTTCACGTCGGGCAGATAGGCCAGCGAGACCTCCTGCCGCGCGCCATCGAAATCCACCGTCCCGCGGCGGTCAAAGCCCTCGCCGTCCGAGATCGCCACCATCCGTCCTGGAATCGCAAGGCACATCGCGGATCACCCTTCGTTCTCGAACGGATGCCCGCCGTGCGCCGGCCCCGGCGGCGGGTTCACCTGGCCCACCCGCAGCGGGAAGCGGATCTTGATGTCGCCATCGAGCAGCACCTCCACCCAGTGCGTGCCCGGTTCATGGAATTCCAGGTTCAGGAACAGCTCGACATTGGTGGCCGTCGCCTCCGCGTGCGGCAGCTTCACGGGAATCTTGCGCCCCTCCGCCACGATCGTGCTCATGTCCGGCCGCAGGATCCGCGTATGTTGTTGGAACTCGCCCTCGCCCGAGCACCAGCGCGTCACCAGGAACATCCGGGCATGCCGGAACGGAAAGGTCGGGCTGCCCAGCGAATCGAACAGGCCGATCAAGATGAACTTGCCGGTCCGCTCCTGGCGGACGTCGTCGCAGAGCAGCGTGGATTGCAAATCGGGGATCATGGCCATGGGGCGCCTTCCTTTTTGTTCCGAACACCCGGGGGGCATTCACACGGCATTCAAGATACCCGCAGAATCGCCCCTTGGCAACGCCCGGCGCCCGGATCTTTCCTCACGGCACGATTTCGACCTTGATCAAATTGCTCGCCCCGCCCTTGCCCAGCGGGAACCCCGCCGTGCAGACGACGGAATCGCCGGGTTGGACGACGCCCGTTTCCTTGGCCGCGCGGTGCATCTCCGCGAACAGGTGGTTCAGCTGTTCGACGGGCTGGATCCTCATGGGGCGCACGCCCCGGACCAAGGCCAGTTGGCGGAAGACCCCCGCGTCCGTAGTACCGGCCAGGATCATCTGCAGGGGGCGAGTCTTCGCGGCAAGGCGCGCCGTGCCGCCCGTCTGCGTTGCGATGATCAGCGCCTTGGCCTGGAGGGTCTCCGCCAGCGAGCAGGCCGCGCGCGCGATCGCCTCCGAATCGTCCGCAGGCTGCACCTGCTGGAGCCGCTGCCGCCACGCGGCGCGCAGAAAGCCCTTTTCCGCCTCTTCGGCGATCTTCGCCATGATCGCCACCGCCTCGACGGGATAGTGCCCCATCGCGCTCTCTTCCGACAGCATCACGGCGTCGGTGCCTTCCAGCACGGCGTTGGTGACGTCGCTCACTTCCGCGCGCGTCGGGCGCGGCGCGTCCGTCATGCTCTTGAGCATTTGCGTGGCCGTGATGACCGGCTTGCCCGCGAAATTCGCCTTCTCGATGATCCTTCGCTGCGCCGTGGGCACCTGTTCCGGCGGAATATCCACGCCCAGGTCGCCGCGCGCGACCATCACGGCATCCACCGCATCCATGATCCCGTCCAACTCCGCCAGCGCCTCGTGCTTCTCGATCTTGGCGATGATCGGCCGGATGGTCCCCTGCGCCCGCATATAGGCGCGCGCCACCTCGATGTCGGCCGCCGACCGCACGAACGAGAGCGCGACATAGTCCACGCCCTGCGCGAGCCCGAAGGCCAGATCCTCGTAGTCCTTTTGGGTCAGGATCGGCGCGCGGATGCTCCGCAGCGGCAGATTGATGCCCTTGTGGCTACTGAGCTTCCCGCCCAGCACCACGCGGCAATGGATGTCGTCGCCGGCGACTTTCTCCACGCGCAGCTCGAGCGCCCCGTCCGCCAGCAGCAAGGTGTCGCCCGCGTGCACGTCCTGGGGCAGCTCGCGATAGGTCAGCCCCACTTCCTTTTCATTGCCCGGCACGTCGCGCGCCGTCAGGACGAAGGCGTCGCCGGGCTTCAATTCGATGCTCCCGTTTTCGAAGATCCCCGTGCGGATCTTCGGCCCGGCCAAATCCTGCAAAATGGCGATCGGCAACCCCTTCTCTTCCGCAATCTGCCGGATCAGGGCGATCTTGGCCGCGTGGTCATCGCGCGTCCCATGCGAAAAATTCAGGCGCGCCACGTTCATCCCGGCATCCATCATGCGGCCGAGGACGTCCCGGCTGTCCGAGGCGGGGCCGATCGTGCAAACAATCTTGGTTTTTCTCATGTGGCCCTCCTCCTCTGTTTCATCCGAGGGTCTCCTCCATCCATGCCCACAGCCGGCCCGCCTCGGTCAAGTCCGGCGCCACCACGCTGGCTCCCGCCTCCCGCAGCGCGGCCTCCCCGTATGTTCCCGTCGCCACGCCAATCACCGGCAGGCCCACCGCCCGCCCGGCGGCGACATCGAACGGCGTATCTCCCACCAGGCAGGCGGCGGTCTCCTCCGGCCCGAGGCCGGCCTCCCGCGCCGCCGCCAGCGCCGACCGGGCGATTTTTTCCCGCTCGGGATGGTCGTCGCCAAACCCGCCAAACCGGAAAAACCGGTCGAAACCCACGCTGCCCAGTTTCAAGTAGGCGCACGCGCGGATGTTGCCCGTCACCAGCCCCAGCGCCGCCCCCTTCGCGGCGAGCAAATCCAGAAAGCCGCGCGCGCCCGCGATTTCCTTCGCCGGATTTTCCCCCAGCAGGTTCCGCAGTTCCTCCGCGACCCATGAAAAAATGCGTTCGATGTCCGCCGCGTCCAGCCGAAGCCCCCGCTCGGCCATCACCTGGTCGAGCACGTTCCGGTCCGTGTTGCCGGCGAACGACACATAGTCCAGCCCGTCGCGCTCGCCCGTCACCCGCGCCAGGCCGCGGATGAAGGCTTCGCGCCCGAATCCATGCGTATCCAGCAATGTCCCGTCGATGTCGAACAGCACCAGCCTTTTCTTCCGCGCCTGTTTCATGGATGCGCCCATTCTACCGCATTTCTTCCGCATTTCACCCTTTTTGTCGGGTTGCCGTCGCTGTCCGCCCGTGGTACCTTCCGCCCATCATGGATCAAAAACCCGACAATTCCCAGGACCCCCAAGGCCCGCGCCGCCCCCCCCTGCCCATGCGCGCCCTGCTCGCCTGGTTCCTGCTCATGGCGCTGCTCGTCACCATCTACCAGCTGGCCACCCAGCATTCCCCCAAGCAGGCCAGCCTGCCCTACAACCCCGACTTCCTCGCCCTCCTCCAGGATGGCCGCATCAACAAATGCGAAGTCGTCATGGAAGTCTCCGGACAGCACTTCATCCGCGGCGAACTCAAGGACATCGATCCCGCCACCCAGAAGCCCCGCACCTTCCGCGTCGAGGCGCCCGTCACCGAAAACCTCGTGGAGAAGCTCACCGCCGCCAAGGTGCCCTTCGAATTCAAGCCGCAGAATCCGCTGCTCTGGCAGATCCTCTCCAGCACGGTTCCCTTCCTGCTCGTCTTCGGCCTGATCTATTTCCTCTTCTACCGCAACATGGCCAACGGCGCCCGCGGCGCCTTCTCCTTCGGCAAGTCCCGCGCCCGCCTCCTGAACCGCGATACCAACAAGATCACCTTCAAGGACGTCGCCGGCGTGGACGAAGCCCGCGAGGAAGTCCAGGAAATCATCGAATTCCTCCGCGACCCCAAGAAGTTCCAGCGCCTCGGCGGACGCATTCCCAAGGGCGTCCTGCTCGTCGGCCCCCCCGGCACCGGCAAGACCCTCATCGCCCGCGCCATCGCCGGCGAGGCCCAGGTCCCCTTCTTCAGCATCTCCGGGTCGGACTTCGTCGAGATGTTCGTCGGCGT
>DMJA01000058.1 GCA_003451935.1 Verrucomicrobiota bacterium
AGCGAGGGGAGCGGTGTCGCCGGGGAAGCCGGGGAGGGCGGCGAGGGATTCATCGATGAGGCCGGCGAGGCGTGTTTTTGCGCCGTCCATGCCGTAAACGGAGAGGGCCGTTGTTTTTTCGCGGGCGGCATCGGTGCCGACGGCCTTGCCGAGTTGCTCGGGGGTGGAGGTGGCGTTGAGGAGATCGTCGGCGATCTGGAACGCCTCGCCGATGGCGGCCCCATAGCGGGTGGCCGCGTCGAGCGCGGCCGGGGATCCTCCGGCGGCGCGCACGCCCATGCGGCAGGCGCAGACGATCAAATCGCCGGTCTTGTGCTGTTGGACGTAGCGCAATCGATTTTCATCCGGCGGCAAATGTTCGCCGAGCATGTCTTCGACCTGGCCGCCGACGACGCCGGTGGAGCCCGCGGCGCGGGCGAGTTCGCGGACAATCTCCAATGCGGACACGGGGGTTTGGGCGGCGAATTCGAAGGCGAGGGATTGAAGAGCGTCGCCGGCGAGGAGGGCGGTGGCTTCGCCGAACACCTTGTGGCAGGTGGGGACGCCGCGGCGCAGATCATCGTCGTCCATGCCGGGGAGATCGTCGTGGATGAGGGTGTAGGTGTGGAGGCACTCAATGGCGGCAGCGGGAAAGAGCGCGGTGTCGCGCGGCGCGCCGCAAGCTTCGGCGGTGGCGGCGCAAAGGAGGGGGCGGAGGCGCTTGCCGCCGGCGAACAGGCTGTGGCGCATCGCGGCATGGAGGGGGGCGGGGCGGGTGCCGGCGGCCGGGACGAGGCGATCGAGGACGGATTCAATCCAGCGCGCGCCGTCGGCCAGATAGGTGGGCAGATCGAACATGGCGGGTTCAGAGGCCGAGATCGGTGAACCGGGCGAGTCCTTCGTAGATTTGCCCCGAGGAGGAGGTGAAGCGGACATGCGCCTTGTCGGGCGTGGCGCCTTTCAGCACGTGGACGGTCAGGCCCGCCTTGAGCTGGCCCATGGGCTGGCCGTTGGGCTTGTCGAGGGGATAGAGATAGATGGGACGGGAAAGCACGATGTCCTGTTCGGCCACTTCGCGGGGGGCAAAGAGAGCTTCGAGGGGATTGGCGGGGCCGCTGGAATAGGCCCAGGCGCCGAGCTTCTCCTTCTTGGCTTCCAGTTCGGCCTGGCGGAGGCGGCGCCACCAGAAATCCTCCGACTTGCCGTAGGATTCGAGCTCGGTGAGATCCGTCCCGCTGCCATAGACGCGGGCGAGGCCGTTGCGGACGAGTTCAAAGCTGAGGTCTCGTTGATCGCTGGACATCACCATCGCGTAGTCGCGGTCCTTGGCGGAGCGGCCCAGCGCGTCGGCCAGTCGCGAATAGACGGTGAAATTGCCGCTGGCGAGAAAATTCTCCGTGAATCGGACGGCTTCCTTGCCGACCTTGACGACATCCAGGGGGTTGGCGATTCCGAAATAGTCGGCCTGCTCCTTGAGGCGCTCGGGCAGGGATTTCTCGGATTCGGGGGTATCCACGAAATAGAGGCGGAACAGATAGGTCTTGGACTTGATGTTGGCCGGCTTGACGTGGAAGCTGTCGCCGTCGTTGGAGGCGTTGGGGATGACTTGGCAATCGGTGTATTCGCGCCACTTCTTGGCGGCGAAGGCGTCGGATGGCGCGGCGACCGCGAACAGGGCGGCGGCGAGGGGAAGCAGGCGGAGGATGGCAAGGTTCGTTTTCACATTTCGAATGTAGGCCATTGGCAAGGATGGGGAAAAGCAAAAAAGGAGGCGTTGACAAGCGGCCGGGGTCCGCCTTCAATCCGCAGGCATGAACCGGGCATGGAAATGGGCGCTGTTGCTGGCCGTGGTTGCGTCGCCGTGGCTGCATGGGTTGTCGTTTCCGTTTTTGTACGACGACATCGGCATGCTTTCGGAAAATGCGTTTCTTGAAAATCCAGCGAACCTGGGGCGGGTGCTGGCCGGCCGGACGTTGGCGGATCCGCAGGTGGTCAATGGCCGGCGCCCGGCGGTGCTGGCAACCTATTTCCTCGACCGGGCCCTCCATGGCTTGCGGCCGGCCGGATGGCGGGTCACGAATCTGCTGGTGCATCTGGGGTGCGTGGCGTTGCTGATGGGCTTGCTGTGGCGGCTGACGGGGCGCGGATTTTTCGCGGCGGCGGCCGGGGTGCTGTTTGGATTGCATCCGGTGGTGTCCGAGGTGGTCCACGCTCCGGGGTTCCGGGCAGATGCGCTGTGCCTGTTGTGTATTCTGGCGTCCCTGCACGGTTTTCTGCCGGCGCGGCGGTGGACGGCAGCGAAACGGATGGCGGGGGTGGCGTTCCTGGTGCTCGCCCTGCTGTCGAAGGAAACAGCCATCGCGGCGCCGCTCCTGCTGGGCGCATGGATGATCCTGTTTCCCGCGGCGCTTCCGGCGGAACGCCGCGCGCGGAGGATCCTCCTGGCGATGACCGGCGGCCTCGCGGCGGCATTTTTCGCATGGTGGGCGTGGTTGCCGGCGGACCTGCAGGCGGCGGGGGGCTCGTGGAACGGGGAGTCGTTGCGGTTTCCGGAGACCCTGTTTTCCATGCCGGCGCTTTGGACGCGCACGCTGCGGCTTCTGCTGGTGCCCTGGCCGCTGAACGTGGTGCCGGGGTTCGAGCCGGTGGCCTCGGTCGCGTCGATTCGCTTTGGGCTGGGGCTTGGTTGGCTCGCGCTGTGCGGCTGGGGCGGATGGAAGGCGCGCCGCACCGCGCCGGAGGTTTCGCTGGGGGTGGCCTGGATGCTGGTATTTTTCCTCCCGGTGTCGAATTTGTGGCCGTTGCTGCATCCCGTGGCGGACCGCTACCTGTATCCCGTTGCGCCGGGCTTCGCAATCCTGGCGGCCTGGGTGCTGTCGCACCAGTCGCGCCGGGGGCAGGCCGTTGGATTGGCGTCCCTGGCCGCAATCTATGCGCTGTTGCTGATGATGCGCCTGTCGCAATGGGAATCGGCCGGGAAGCTCTGGTCGGCGGCGTATTTCCAGAATCCCCAGAGCGCCACCGCGGCGACATGGCTGGGATTGTTGCGCGAGGAGGCGGGCGATGCGGCCGGGGCCCGTGAATTCTACAAGGCCGCGGTCGAGGCCAATCCGCACGCGGATCCGGCCTGGGTCAACTGGGGCAT
>DMJA01000277.1 GCA_003451935.1 Verrucomicrobiota bacterium
CCCCGAATTGGCCCGGCGCTTGGCCCGGGCCCGGCAGGAAGCCGAAGAAGCCGGACAAGTGGCCGAGGCCGCACGGCTCGCCACCAACGCCATCGTGCCGGGCGTGCAGAGCCGCTCGGGCGAAACCCGCGCGCTCGAGACCGCCACGCGCCACACCGGCGCGATCCTGCCCCGCCTCTACGCCATGAGCATGCGGCTCGGCTCCCTGCCCACCGTGCCGATGCCCGGATTCGACCGCACCCATCACACATCCCGCCCGCTGCGCACCAAGCTCCATACGCGCCGCGAAGTGCGCGATTCCCTGATCGCGCAAACCTTCCTGCAGCCCCCGAAATCCCTCTCCCGCTAAAGCCCCGCCCCTACAGTTCGTCCATCCGCCAGATCCCCGGCAGGGCCGGCGACCCTTCGTAGCGGATGTCCAGCCGCGGCACCGCCGCCCGGAAATCCAGCCGCAGCTCGATGTCGTGGATTTCGCGCGCATACGGCCAGCGGGCCGTCATCGTGGCGACCAGCGGGCGGGCGGCATCGGCCGCCTGGTGGTCTTGGATGCCCTTGCGCGATTGCGCGGCGCGGGCCAGCGCCTCCTGCTTCCATTGGCGCAAATCCTTCAAGTCGCGCTCCTGGGGGGCGAGGGTGCGCGCGATCATTTCGGCGGGATGGTTCCAGCGCGCAAACCGCCGCGCCAGCGCCTCGCGCTGCGCCTTCAGGCGCGCCTCCGCCTCGGCAATCTCGGCATCGTATTGCTTCGCCAGTTCCTCCTGCTTGGCGGCGCGGCGCTGCAGGTCCGAAATATCGCGCGGCAGGTGCACCGTCTTCTCGACCGGCTCCCCGTAGCGGCGGCGCAACTGCTCGCGCAAAGAGAGGAACCGCCGCTGCGCCTGCGCGACGGACAGCGGAGGAATGTGCTGGCCCGCCGGATCGGAGAACGCCAGCCGCGCCCGGACCAGCCGCCCCTCCGCGAACGAATAGGTCAGCAGGCACGGCCAGTCGAGCGTGGTCGTCGCATACATCAGGCCGCGCTCGCCCTCCCGGAGCGGCTCGCCTTCTTCGGCCGCGCGCACCTCGTCGATCGTCATGCCCCAGCGCGTGCGCCGCAGATGGAATTCCTCCGGCGGCGGCACGGGCCCGGCCGCGGCCGGCCGCGGCTCCGGACGGGGCTCCTCCGGCGCGGGCGGCGGCCAATCCCCCCGCTCCAGCGCCTCGTCTGGCCAGACCGGTCCAGCCGCCGGCGCGGTGGGGGCCGCCGGCGCGGAGACCTCCGCCGGAGCGGGCGCGGACGCGGACTCCGCCGCGCGCGACACATTCTCCGAATGCCGCCAGACCGGCGCCGGCAGGAACCACATCGCCAGCCGGATCAACAACGCCAGCGTCGCCGCCAGGAACAGCACCCACGCCCATTTCACCTCGTCCATGGCTCGTCCCCTTGGAGGTTCCACGCCGTGGAAACCTTTTTTCCATTGTATGGAAAATTCGCGAAAACTTTTTCCATTGTGTGGAAAAAATGGCCCTTTTTTTCCACACCGTGGAACCTTTTTTTCCACACCGTGGAAAACGGCGGGCCGCTCACCGGGCGCGCATCAGCATCCATGGCCAGAGCCCCGGGTGGACGAGGAGGTTGCGGTCGACGTTGTTGCGCGGCAGGTTCCAGCGCGATTCCGCAGGCGTGGCGGCCGCGCCGCGCGCGGTGCCGAAGGCCGCGCGCAGGCCCATCGCCTCGAGCGCGGCGTCCAGGTCGCCGCGCGCGTTCCCGTTGGGCCACGCCAGCGCGGGCAGCAGCGCGCCGGGCGCGCGCTGGTTCAGCAGCGTCCAGCAGTGGCGGATGTCCTCCAGGGCTTCCTCGCGCGTCATCGAATCCAACAGGTCGTGGCGGTGGCCGTGCGGGCCGAAATCGACCAGCCCGCTTTGCCCCATCTCGCGGATCTGGGCCCAGGTCAAAAAATCGTTCTCGTGCGCTTTCCGCAGCTCCGGATGCCCGGCCAGCTGGGCCTCGATCCAGTGGTGCGAATGGCGCTTGAGGTGCTGGATCTCGAAGTCGGAGAGCCCGGGCATCTGCCACCAGAACGGGAGGCATTCCTCGACGGCCCGGGTGGCGAGGAAAATCGTGGCGGGGATGCCCAGCTCGCGCAGGACGGGGAACGCGTGCGCGTAGTTGTCGGCCCAGCCGTCGTCGAACGTGACCGCGAACGCGGGGCGCGCCGGCGGGGACTCGCGGCCGATCCAGTCGCGGAGGGCGACCGGTTCGTAGCGTTCGCGCATCCAGGCGAGCAGGCGGCGGAGATCGGGGACGGGGGCGTCGAGCGTCCGCATCGCGCGCGTTTGGGGATCCTCGCCGCCGGGCCGCACCCGGTGGAACGTCAGGACGACGAGCCGCCCGCCGTGGAGCCGCCGCAACCCGCCGGCGGCGGCATAGGCGCGCCCCAGGCTGGCTTTCAGCAGCGTCCGCATGGGCCCCTATTTCCCGTCCGTGAAGGTGACCTTGGCGATGTGCGGGAGCTCGCGGTGGCGCCCGTCGTAGTCGAGGCCGTAGCCGACGACGAAGGCGTCCTCGATTTGGAAGCCGACGAAATCCGCCTCGAAGGGGACGATGCGGCGGGAGGGCTTGTCGAGCAGCGCGCAGCCGCGGACGCTCTTCGCGCCCTTGGCCTTCAGGTGCGCCACCGCCTTCTGCAGCGTGCGGCCCGTGTCGAGGATGTCGTCCACCACCACCACGTCCGCGCCGGCCAGGTCGATGCCGCAGTCGCGCGTCACCACCGGCTCCTTCTCGGCCGTGGTCCCGCTGCCATAGCTTTCCATGATCATGAAATCGATGCGCGGATGCAGATCGTTCATCGAGAACCAGCGGACCAGGTCCGCCAGGAAGATGAAGCTGCCGCGCAGGATGCCGATGACCACCAGGTTCTCGCTGCGGCCGCCGGCGGCGATTTCGCGGGCCACCTCGTCCACCCGCCGCTCCAGCTGGCGCGGGGTGATGATCACGTCGTCGATATGATAGGGCTTCATGGGCGGCCGGACTCCTTGCGGGCGGTTTTTTCCGCCGCGAACAGTCTTGCAAAAAACGCCCGGATGGGGGAAGTTAAAAAGAGTTTTCAATGAGGAAAGAACCCATGAACATCTTCCGGCCTTCCGCCTTCCGGCCTTCCGCCTTCCGGGCGCTCGCCCTTTCGCTGGCCGTTCCCCTTTCCGCCCTGCTGGCCGGTTGCGACGTGGGCTCGGCCGACAGCACGACGGCGGTCATCGCCGACAACGACGGCACGATCTACAACTTCGCCGGCCTCTACATGCACCCCGCCACCAGCGGAACCAACGCCCTGCCGCTGGTCTATCCCAACCAGGAAGGCGGCAGCCGCCCGAGCGGGAGGCTCATCACCTCGCTGCGCCTGCTGCAATATGGCCGCACGCTGGAAGCCTTCGACAGCGAAGGCCAGACCTGGTCCGGCAGTATTTCCTCCCTCCAGAGCGGCACCGCCACCTTCACCCTGCAGGGCCGCACCACCGCCGGACAGTCCGTCGAAGTCGCCGGCACGCTGATCTACGCCGACCAGCAATCCACGATGGACGCCACCTGGATCGAACCCGCCTACTACGGCAGCCTCTACGCCCGGGCCACCGTCGCCCCGGCCACCACCAACTCCCCCACCGGCGACGTCACGCTGGCGGCCAGTTCGTATTCCGCTTCCATCAGCGAGGTCATCACCCTCACTGCCGGGGGCGGCACCGGCTCCAATTCCTGGCCCTCCAGCGTCGCCTTCGGCACCTTCTTCGCCAGCGGCAGCTCCGCCACCTACACCCGGACCGCCGGCACCTCCGCCGATTCCGTGTCCATCACCGTCTCCTCCGGCGGCGACGCCGCCAGCATCCTCCTGGAATTCGACTAGGCCCCCCATGAAGAAGA
>DMJA01000184.1 GCA_003451935.1 Verrucomicrobiota bacterium
GTGCAGGAAGTCGATTCCGTTTGGCAAGCCTTCGAACGCCCAGAAATTGGGGGTTCCCGCGTTGGTGCCGCCGCCCAGGAAGACGATGTAGGCGTTGTTGGTGCTGTCGTTGGGCAGGGCCACGCCCGTGCCGCCGATGTAGAGATTGGTCTCGTCGTAGTTCACGTAGACGCTGCCGAAGCTGCCAAACCCGTTCGTGCCGCTCGTCGTCGCCGCGCCGCCGGTCGTCGCGAAGTCAAAGTCGTCGGACGCGTTGTCGGGACTGCCGGCGCCGTTGATCACCGGGGTGTGCTCGACCATCCGCAGGCCGCCCACTTCGCCGACGATGGCTTGGTAGTCCGCGCCGCCATTGTTGTCCCAGACTTCTTTCGTCGCCGATTGCGCGAAGATGGCGTAGCGCACGATCGTACCGTCCGCGAATGTTCCAAGATCGACGCTCCAGAGGTCGTTGTTTCCGTTCGTGCCGGCATGCGCGAGGATCGCGTTGGCCCAGTTCACCCCGCCATCCGCGCTGTAGGCCATGCCCACGTTCGTCGCCACGCCGATCGGCCAGCTCTCGCAGGTCACCACGATCGGATTCGTTGCCGTGATGGATCCGTTGGCCGGCGCGTGAACCGTGTTGCCCGCCCACAGGTCGTCGCCCAGACTGCGGACCGTCACGGAATAATAGGCTCCGCCGTTGTCGTCCTTGTTCGTCGTGGTTCCATCGGTCGCCTCGACGTAGTAGCGGACCGTGGCGCCCGCGGCAAAGGCGCCGAGGTTCGCCTCGTACCAGTTGCCGCCCTCCGAGCCCCACGCATTGGCCGCCAGCGTCCCGTTCGTCCAGGTCGCGCCGTCGGCGCTGTAGAACGCCGTGACGCCCGTGACGGTCCCGGACGGCCCCGCCTCGGTGTTGAGGTACAGGTCTGTCGCTTCCGTGACGTCGCCGTCCACGGGGTAATTCTTGGTGTTGCGGATCCAGACGCCGGCGGCGGGTTTGACCGTCAACGTGTAGTTCAGGCCGTTGTTGTTGTCCCATTTCTTGTTGTCGTTCGTGTCGGCGACTTCGACATAGTACTTGATCACGGTGTCCGCCGGGTATTGCCCCAGCCTCGCGAAATACCACGTGCCGCCTTCGCTGCTCCAGTTGGTTGCCGTCATCGCCAGCACGTTCCAGGTCGTGCCTCCGTCGGCGCTATAGCCGACCTTGGCGCTGGCCACGACGCCCGTGGGCCCGGCTTCGGTGTGGATGAAAATCGGATCGGTCGATGTCGCGACGCCGTCCGCCGGACTGGCGTACGTGCCGCGGGCCCACATCTCCGGCGCCGCGATGCCCGACACGAAGACCTTGGTGGCCTTGCCGTCCAGGCNNCCGCCCGCCGCTGACCGCGACCTTTTCGCTCGTGTTCAGCGCATTGACGAATTCCGTGCCATCGGGCTTGCCCACCTGCGGATTGATCGACTTGCTGCCATCGGCGGTGTTGAACGCGACCAGCGCCTCTTCGGTGTCATACACGCGGCTGAACGCATAGGCGCCCGCGCCGCCCTCCTGCCAGCGCTCGGTGAAGGAGCCGCGGGTCAGGCTCTTGTAGGCCGCGCGCGCGGCATTCAGCGCCTTGATGTGCTGGTAGAGCGGCGCGTCCGTCGCCGCCAGCTTGTTGCCCTGCGCGGGGCCGGGCTGGAAGCCCTTGTCGAACATGCATTCGCGCTGCCAGTCGCCGTCGTCGGGATTGTCCGCCGAGGTGCTGCTGCCGTTGAAGTGGCCGCCCTGGTTGAACACGTGCTCCGTGCCGTAGTAGAGGCAGGGCACCGGCGTCGCCAGATACAGGAAGCTCAGCGCCGGCTTCAATTTCCAGACGGCGTTGCCCGTGTCGGTGCCGCTGATCTGCAGGGAAATGCGGTTCAGGTCGTGGTTGTCGATGAACGTCACCAGCCGGTTCGCGCCGACGCCGAACTGGCTGACCTGGCTCATCGTGTTCCCCAGGTTGCCCGTCCCGCTGCCGTCGCCGAACACGCTCTTGATGGTCTGGCTCATCGGGAAAAACAGCGCCGAGTTGAAGCCATAGCCGTCGGCGCAATAGGACGCCAGCGCCGAGGTGTTGTAGGAAAACAGTTCGCCGAACATGATGAAGTCGTTCTTGCCCCGATATGCCGCGTGGTCGCGGATGCCCTGCGCCCAGGTCCGGACCCAGTTGAATTCCACATGCTTGATGGCATCCACCCGGAAGCCGTCGCAATCCGTCGCGTCGATCAGGTTCTTGAACGCCTTCGACAGGACGTCCTGCACCGCGGCGTCCTCGGTCTTCAGGTCGTCGGTGCCCTTGAACTGCCCGCGCAGGTTTTCCGGCGAGCAATCCCAGCAGTTGATCGTGCCGTTGTTGTGGAAATAGTTCAGGTTGTCGAACGGCGCGGGAAGTTTGTTGGACTCGTTCCACCACCCGAACGTGCCGTTGCCGTCGGGCCAGTACTGCTTGTCGTCGAGCTGGCTGTTGCCCCACAGCCCGTTCCGGTCGCACATGTGGTTGGGGGCCACGTCGAGGATGACGTAGATGCCGCGCGCATGGCAGGCGTCGATCAGGTCCCGGAGATCCTGGAAGGTGCCCATCGCCGGGTCCGCCTTGAAGAAGTTGTCCGGATGGTATTGGTGGTACGGCGTGTAGTTCGTGTCCTTGCCCTGGCCGTTCTGCTGGACGCCGGAAACCCAAAGGGCCTTCACGCCCATGCCGGAGAGATAATCCAGATTGTTCTGCAGCCCCTTCCAGTCGCCGCCGTGGTGGAAATTGCGGACCTGGGGAAAGCTCTTGCCTTCGCTCTTCCACGTCGGCTGATAGCTGCCCAGCTGGTCGACGCCCGAATCCGCGAAGCGATCGGTGAAGAGCTGGTAGATATTGATGTCGCGCCAGTCGGCCGGGCTCGGCGTGTAGGCAAAGCCCGCCTCCAGCTCCCGCGTCTTGAGGCCATAGGTGGCGTCGTTCACGCCCCACGTGTCGATTCCCGATTCCTCCGACCGGCTTTCGACGGGCAAAACGAACAGGGCCGCCAAGGCGCACACCAACCACAGACTCCGCTTCATGGACTTCATTTCGGCACTCCTCGGGGCTTTGCGCGGGACCGGCACCCACACATTTTGTAAAACGTTACACCCCGCCCTGTTCCTTGGCAAGAAATTTTCTAATCCAATTTTTATAATCATCTCCTTCTCGGCCGCCCTTGCCATCCCCCCCTTTCCCCCGCTAGACTTCGCGCCATGACCAAACCCCTGCATTTCCGCGACCTGCCCCGCCCCGACTATTCCGGCGGCGGCATCCTCAATCTGATGTCCTCCCTCATCCGCGGCCGGGGAGGACGCTCCCCCCATCGGCCTCTCAACGGCCTGTCCCCTCGCGAAATCCGACCCTACAAGAAAGTCGTCCTCCTGCTCCTCGACGGCCTCGGCGCCAAGCAATTGCATCGGTTCACCCTCGCCGGGAAAGGGCGGAAATTCCTGGCCTTGCATCCGTGGCAAAAAATCACCACCGCCTGCCCCGCCACCACTGCGGCCGTCATCACCACCCTCGCCACCGGCTCCTCGCCCGCCGAGCACGCCATCCTCGGCTGGCACCTCAACCTGCCCGATCTGGGCATGGTCGGCACCCTCCTGCCGTTCGTCACCCGCACCGACACGCCCATCGCCCCGCCCGAATTCGATCTGGAAAAATATCTCGCCCTCCCCGCGCCGATCGCCACCATTCGCGGCCGCCGCGTCCTTATTTCACAGGGCGACATCCCCACCAGCCGCACGTCCATGGCCCAGCCCTGGTGGACCGAGCGCCGCTCGTTCGAAAACCTCGACGGCATGCTTCGGCAGCTCCGCGCCTTCGTCCGCTCGCCCGGCCGAGCCTCCGCCTATGTCTATTGGCCCCATTACGACACCTACTGCCACGCCCACGGCCCCGAAGGCCGTGTCCCCGCCCTCCACCTCGCCGAACTCGACGCCTTCCTCGCCCGCGCCGAGCGCGCGCTCGCCGGCACCGATACCCTCCTGCTCGTCACCGCCGACCACGGCCACATGCAGACGCACACCCGCATCGACCTTTCGCAGATTCCCGGCTTCTACGACACCCTTGCCACGCTCCCATCCGGCGACTCCCGCATGGTCCAGTGCTTCGTCCGCCCCTCGCGCGTGAAGGATTTCCTGCGCCTGACCCGCACCCCCCCCCTCCTCGGCGCCGCCGCCTGCGTGCCGCTGTCGGAAGTCCTCCGCTCCGGCATCCTCGGCCCCGGCAAGCCCCATCCCGCCCTCGCCAACCGGCTGGGCGACTACACGCTCTTCGCCGCCCCCGGCCACGCCTTCCTTTATCCCTCCGCCCAGTCCGGCGAAAAGGCCCCCAAGTTCGGCAACCACGGCGGACTCTCCCTCGACGAGCTCGAAGTCCCCCTCTACGTCGTGACGCCGTAGCCGCATTCTCAATTCTTGACACCCACCCGCGCCTTCGCGTATCTACGCACAGAAACAGCCATAACGCAGGAGCCCCCATGAACGTGCCTGACTATTCCAACTACTTCAATCTGCACCCCGACAAGGAAGGCCGCTTCGGCAAATATGGCGGCGCCTACCTCCCGCCCCAGCTCGAAGCCATCATGGCCGAGATCCGCGACGCCTACGACACCATCTCCCGCTCCGCCCGCTTCATCGCCGAGCTCCGCTCCATCCGCAAGCACTACCAGGGCCGCCCCACGCCCATGTACCACGCCGAACGCCTCTCCAAGAAGCTCGGTTCCGCCCAGATCTACCTTAAGCGCGAGGACCTCAACCACAC
>DMJA01000152.1 GCA_003451935.1 Verrucomicrobiota bacterium
GTCATGTGCAGATGGTTGACCTTGGCCGGATCCAGTTTGACCAGCTCCCGCGCAAAGAAGTCGGCCTGCTTCTGGTTGTCGCCTTCGATGCAGACGCGGTCGCCGCTGCGGACGATGGCATTCAGCAGCGCCAAGGCGTTTTCCCTGGCGACGAATTTGCCGTTGGCGACGGGCGCGGCCGCGCGCGTTCGGGAAAGATAACTGTCTCGGAGATGATCGAATTTCATGGAGGATCCTTTTGCAGTGCGGGCTTGTTTCTTATCCGAAAAGCCGGTGGAAACCAATGATGATTTTTGGAGGCGCCTGCGGGGGGCTCAGAGGAGCTTAAGCAAGGCCACCTGCACGGGGTGGGTGGCGGGGCGGAGAACGAACGCCTTGCCTGTCTTGACCACCCATCCGGTTTCCCGGAGGATGCGGAGATGTGCCTTTAGATTGTCGGGGCCGGTTCGGACGAGATCTGCCAACTGGGCGGCGCTGCAGGGGTGTTGCGAAAGGGCGCGGACGACGGAGACGCGGCGCTCGCAGGCCAAGCCCTTGGCCAGAAGGGCGATCACCTCGTTCCCGCTTCGATTGCCGTCCCAAGTGGCTTGTAGCGCCTTCAGCAGGGGCCCAGCCGAAGGAACCTGCGGGTCGGGAATGGGCAGATAGACCACGGATGCACCTGGGCAGGAGCGCTTGAGGAGTCCGCGCGATTGCAGGCGCCGGAGTTCCTGGCTGGCATCGGAAATCCCGATTTCCAAATGTTTTGCTAGCTGGGAGACGTTGAGGCCGGGCTGCTCGAGAACATGGCGGAGCAATCCCAGGCGCGTGCGTCCGGTCAAGGCGCGGCAAGTCCGCCACAAGGTGGGGTTCAGTTGTTTCATGGGAGATTCATTTATCGGATTTTAGGTATTATTTTATAAAACAGTACCCGAAATGGCAATGGGAAAATGGGTATGGTTTTATAAAACAACACCCAAAATGGATGGGAAGTGTTGAAATCTGAGGCTATTTGCCCAGCAAATTCCGCAGGACAAAGGGCAAAATGCCGCCGGCCTCGTAGTAGGCGATTTCGATAGGGGTGTCGATGCGGTTTCGGATTCGGAAGCGGATTTCGCGTCCGTCGGGCTTGGTGGCGGTCGCTTCGTGCGCGCCGCGCGGAGCGAGGGGGCCCGTGCCGCGGATGGAGACGGTCTCGGTGCCATCCAGTCCGAGGGATTCAGCGGTCTGGCCGTCGGCGAACTCGAAGGGCATCACGCCCATCTCGACAAGGTTCGAGCGGTGGATGCGCTCGAAGCTCTCGGCGATGACGGCGCGGACGCCGAGGAGCATCGGGCCCTTGGCGGCCCAGTCGCGCGAGCTGCCCGCGCCGTAGAGCTTGCCGGCGACGACGATGACCGGCGTGCCGGTCTTTTGGTAGGCCATCGCGGCGTCGTAGATGCTGGTTTCCTCGCCGGAGGGCTGGAGCCGGGTCCAGCCGCCTTCGCGCGAGGCCATGCGGTTGCGCAGGCGCACGTTGGCGAAGGTGCCGCGCATCATGACCTCGTGGTTGCCGCGCCGCGAGCCGTAGGAATTGAAATCCTTCGGTGCGATGCCTCGCTCGACCAGGTAGCGGGCCGCAGGAGATTCCTTGGCGATGCTGCCGGCGGGTGAAATGTGGTCGGTGGTGATGAAGTCTCCAAAGAGTCCGAGGATGCGCGCGAGAGAAATCTCCGGCGAGGGCTTGGTGGCGGCCAGGAACGGCGGCTCGCGGATGTAGGTGGACTCGGGCTTCCAATCGAACACGGGCTTGTGCGCCACCGGGATGGCGCTCCATTCGGGCGTGTACTGGTTCACGTCGGAATAAGCTGCCGAATAAAGCGCCGGGTCGTTCGCGCGGGCAAGCAGCGCGTCGATTTCTGCAGACGAAGGCCACAGGTCGCGCAGGAAGACGGGCTGGCCATCGGAGCCCGTGCCGACGGGATCGGAATCGAGGTTTACATCCACGCGGCCCGCGAGGGCGAAGGCGACGACGAGCGGCGGGGAACAGAGATAGTTGGCTTTGCAGGAGGCGTGGACGCGGCCTTCAAAGTTGCGGTTGCCGGAGAGCACGGCGGCGGCGACTAGATCTTTTTCGCGGATGGCCTGCGCGATGTCGTCGCGCAGGGGACCGCTGTTCCCGATGCATGTGCCGCAGCCGTAGGCTGCCACGCCGAAACCGAGTTTTTCCAGGTCGGCTAGCAGGCCGGTGTTTTCCAGATAGGCCGTCACGACGCGCGAGCCGGGAATCAGCGAAGTCTTCACGAAGGACGGTACGCGGAGGCCGCGGCCGGCGGCTTTCTTCGCGATCAGGCCGGCCGCCAGCAGGAGGACGGGATTCGACGTGTTGGTGCACGACGTGATCGACGCGATGGCGATGGAGCCGTGGCGGAGTTCCGAGCCATCGGCCAGTTTTGCCGCGGCGACGAGACGATCCGGCGCGACGCCGAATCCGCCCTTGTCGGGCGCGGCGGAAAGGGCGGCGAGGAATTTCTCCTTGATGGCGCCGACGGGCTGGAAATCGTGGGGTTTCTTGGGGCCGGCGATGGCGGAAACCACGCGGGACAGATCCAGCTCGATGACGCGCGAATAGGACGGATCGGGATAGCCCTTTTCGAGGAAGAGGCCTTGCAGGCGGGCGTACTTTTCGACGAGATCGCAATGCGCGGCCGCCCGCCCCGTCATGCGCAGATAGGCAATGGTTTCGGCGTCGATGGGGAAGAAGCCGGTGGTCGCGCCGTATTCGGGCGCCATGTTGGCGACCACCGAGCGGTCGGCCAGCGAAAGGCCGGCGAGGCCGGGGCCGAAGTATTCGACGAACTGGCCCACGACGCTGTGCTGGCGCAGAAGCTGGGTCACGGCCAGCGCCAGGTCCGTGGCGGTGACGCCCGCGCGCAGCGCGCCGGCCAGCCGCACGCCGGTGACGACGGGGGTGAGGAGCGCAATGGGCTGGCCGAGCATGGCGGCCTCGGCCTCGATGCCGCCCACGCCCCAGCCGAGCACGCCGAGGCCGTTGATCATGGTCGTGTGCGAATCGGTGCCGACGAGCGTGTCGGGATAGGCCAGCAGCGAACCATCCGCCTGCGGTTCGGCATGGATGCCGTCGGCGAGGAATTCCAGGTTGACCTGGTGGCAGATGCCGACGCCGGGAGGCACGATGCGGAGCTTCTTGAAGGTCTGCTGGCCCCACCGGAGGAATTCGTAGCGCTCGCGGTTGCGGCCGAATTCGATCTGCATGTTTTTCTGGAGGGCGTCGGGCGAGGCGGAGCAATCGATCTGGACGGAATGGTCCACGACCATGTCCACGGGAACGAGCGGTTCAATGAGGCCGGGATCGCCGTCCTGGCGGACGACTTCGGAGCGGAGCGTGGCGAGATCCACGACGCACGGCACGCCGGTCAGATCCTGCAGGAGGACGCGCGCGGGCAGGTAGGGGATTTCTTCGGTGGCATTGGTCCCGGGTTTCCAGCGGGCGAGGGCCTCCACGTGGCTCCACTGGTAGGCGGGGTGGGTCTGGTTGCGCATCGCGGATTCCAGCAGGATGCGGACGATGAAGGGCAGCTCGGACAGCGGCGCGCCGCGCAGGGCCTCCGCCGCCGCGAGGCTATGGTAGGCCACGGTCTTGCCGTCGTGCGCGAAGGTCTTCAAGGTCGGAATGGGCTTGGACATGGTCAACTCCTTCAAATGGATGAAATGTTCGGGGAAAATACTGTTTGGGTGGCCACCCCGCAATCCCAGAAAGCGCCCCGGCCGCCTTGGCTCGCGATTCGATTTTGCCGTCCCGGTTTTCCACGGCATGGAAAATAGTTTTCCACGGTGTGGAAAACTCTGGGCGGAGGCGCGGGCGGCAGTTATGCCGCCGGCCGGGGGGCGAGGATTTCTTTCAGGGCGAGAAAGAGGGAGGGGGCGTCGGGGGCGTCGGAGAGTCGGATGCGGTTGGCCGGCTGGGCCATGGCGCGGGCGATAAGGGCGAGGGTCTGGACATGGATGTCTTCGGCGCCGGCGGCGCTGGCAAGGAAAAATACGTGGTGCACGGGTTCGGCGTCGGGGGCGTCCCAGTCGAGACCCTCGGCGGAATGGCCGTAGGCGAGTACGGGATTGCGCAAGGCGTCGAACCGAACGTGCGGAATGGCGACGCCATCGCCAATTCCGGTGCCGTATTCCCTTTCGCGCTCCAACGCGGCGCGGACGATGGGTTCTTCGGCCGGGGTGTCGGAACGCGCGGCGACCTTGGCGGCGAGCAAACGGATGGCGTCGGTGCGCGTTGTGGCGGCGGGCAGGGCGACGAGGATGGCGTTCTCGTCGAGGAACTGCACCGGCGACACGGCGCGGCGGCGGGCGAGGGAGCGGGCCATCCACGGGCCCATGAGGACGGAGGAGAACACGGCGCTGAAGACGATGGCCACGAAGACGGGCGGCGTGATGAGGCCCGCTTCGAGGGCGAGGAGGGCAACGACGATCTCCATCATGCCGCCGGGGGTGTGGGCGATGGAAATCAGATCGCGGTTGACGCGCGGCACGCGGGCGACCGTCACCCCGAACCAGGCGCCCAGGTAGCGGCCGACGATGCCCACGGCGCAAATCAAGGCGACGAGACCGAAGTGGAAGTTCGCGGCGAAATCGATCTTGAGGCCGATGTTCACGAAGAACAGCGGGACGAACAGGGAATAGACCATTTGGTGGATGACGCGCCGGGTGTCCTCGGAAAGGCTCTTGGCTTCGCCGGCGACCACGCCCGCGAGGAAAAATCCAAACAGGGCGTGGATGCCGAGTTTCTGGGTGATGGCGCCGAAGAGCAGCCCCAGCAGCACCGTCACGGTCAGGGAGGAGGCGGGTTCGGGGAACTGCCGGGCCTTCAGGGCGTCGAAGATGCGGGCGGAAAATGGGCGCCCCACGGTCAGGGCCAGGGCGGAGAACCCGAGCGTCCCGGCGAAGACCAGCAGGATCGGGCCGAGGGCCACCGAGCTTTGCAGGAACAGGCCCAGGATGATGGCGAACAGCACCCACCCGATGATGTCGTTCACCGCCAGGGCGGACATGGTCAGGAAGCCGAGATTGGTCTTGAGCAGATTCAGTTCGTGCAGGCCGCGGGCAGCAACAGGCATGGCGCTGATGGTCATGACGGTGGCCATGAACAGGCCGAAGACCAGGCGCCGGGACGGATCGGCGAGCAAGGCATCCGGCAGGAACATCACGGGCACGAAAGCCACGGCCATGGGGATGAAGATGTCGGCGAGCGCGATGGCCAGCGCGCTACTGCGCTGCCGCCAGGCGATGGAAAAGTCGATCTCCAACCCGGTGTCGAGCAGGAGGAAGAGGACGCCAAGCCAGGCGACGGTTTCGAGCATGTTCTGCTGGACGGCATCCGGCGGGAACAGGGCGGCGGAAAAGGCGGGGAAAAACCGGCCGAGCAGCGTAGGGCCCAGCACGATGCCGACCAGCAGCTCCGCGGTCAGCGCGGGCTGCTTCCAGCGGCGGAACAGTTCGCCCAGCCCCCGCGCACAAAGCAAGATGACGAACAACTGGGCCAGGAAGAGAAAGATATGGCTTTCGTCCAGATAGTGCATATCCGAAGCGGATGTCCCTTTCTGTTTCCAGCATAAGGGCCCCGCGCCAAGGCCGCAAGCCAGAAGCAAAAAAGAGACGGCGCGAAAACGCGCCGCCTCTGGATCCGGATCCGGCCTATTGCAGGACGGCGCCGATGTCGGCGGGGCCGACGAGGCGCTGGTAGCGGGATAACCAGCCGGTCTTGATGCGAGGCTTGAACGCCTTGAGCTTGGCGGCCCGGGCCTTGAGCTCCTTGGCGGAGACGAGCAGGTTGATCTTGTAGGCGGGGATGTCGATGGCGATCTTGTCGCCGTTCTTCACCAGCGCGATGGGGCCGCCATCGGCGGCTTCGGGCGCGATGTGGCCGATGGCCGCGCCGCGCGTGGCGCCGCTGAAGCGGCCGTCGGTGATGAG
>DMJA01000197.1 GCA_003451935.1 Verrucomicrobiota bacterium
CCCCCCGAAAGCAGGACCCCCAGCAGAATCCAGATAGACCACCGACCGATTGCCGCAAATTGAGGTTTGCAGAACTTCATATATCGGAATCTACACGAAAAAATCCGCCGGGACAATGGCGGATTTGCACTTTCACCCGGTGGGTTGGGGCCTCGGATCAGAAGGCGTAGGCGAACCCGTAGATCACCTCGTGCTCCTCCATGGCCCCGTCGTCATGGAAATTGGTGTTTTCCCAAGAGTAGGTATAGGTGAGGTTGCGGGACAGGCGCCGGGAAAGCTGGCGGGAGTGGTTCAGCGACACGTCGAACGTCGTGGTCTTCTCCGTCTCCGCGTCCTCCTCCCCCAGCGGCGTCGACAGCTCGTATTCCGCGGAGAATGCAAAACTCAACCCATAGAGGATCAGGTCCTTGATGCCGAAATTATATCCAAAGGTCGTTGTTTCCGTGTCGGCGGTGGAGCCAAATGTTTCTTGGGGCTCCTGGGTGAACGTCAAGGCATGCTGCGCCCGAGGGCTCAACTGGTGCGTGAGTTGCACGTTGTATTCGAAGGTGACCTCCTCATCCGTGGCGACTTCCCCGCTAGGGGTGGTCCATGAAATCTCGTCGTCGGTCCACGTGTCTTCCCACGTGGCGGACATCGCCAAATGGAGGCTCTTGGACAATTGAAATTCGTCCATCACCGTGAGGGTGTGCGTCGGCTCCCACGTGGCACCCTTATCCTCGCCCTCCCCCGTGTCGACATCCTCGGATTCGAACCCGAATGAATAGGTGATCTTGGGACGGGCCAGCCAGCTCAGCGGAATCGTGCCGGAAATCCCGAAGTTCTCCGTGATCTCGTCGGTTTCCTCCTCCGTCTCCACCATGGTGGTGACATCGTTTTCCCATGAATAATAGAGGCTGCCCCAAGTGAACAAATCCAGAAAGACGCCGGCAAACAAGAGGGTCTCGTCCTGGTCGTCCGCTCGGTATTCTTCCTTGTCGTGCCGCTCGCGAGTGTGGTCCGCATTGCCTTCGAGCCGGAACTTCCCATAGTTCCAATTCGCGAACACGCTACCCTCCTGGGTCATCATGGGATCTCGTTTCGAGCCCCCTGGACGGTAGGTGTCCTGTTCGGATTCAATTTCATACGATATCAGCCCATTGCCCCCCAGCGTCAGCCGGGGGTGAGCCGTTTGGAACGTCACGTTGAAGTCATACAGCTCCGTGTCCTCGTCGTTCCGCTTGAAATAATCCATGTATTCGTACGAACCGGACAAATTGAACGTCGTGCTGGGCCGCATCCCCACCGAACTCGACTGCATCGACACGCCCGGCATCCAGTAGAAATCGCCCTTCTGATAGTTGGGATCCTCCTCCTCCGGATAGGCCCCGTCCACATTGCTTTGATAGCCCAGTTCGGTCCGGGCGGTCAGGAGGAACTCAAACAACCCTAATTTGAACGTCTGGGCGAAACCCGGCAGCGCCAGGGCCAGCCACAACGACACGCCCAGCCATGCCCGGAAAAAGCCCCCGCCCGAAGGAAGCCTAGGCTTCCGGCCGGCCGGGGGCTGCCTGCACCCGTTCGTCTGGGGAAACTCGCGCATGGCGAACAAATCCGCGGCCCGAAACGGGCGGCAGAACCCCTACCGAGTGCTCTTGGTCGGATTGTATTCTTTGATACTGGCGGCCGATCCGGTGAAATCCCCCGGCTCGCCCCACTGCACCACTTTGCCGTTTTCGAAATACACCCAATAGGTCTTGGGGGTCCAGGTGAAGCCCGGCGGCAGATATTCCCACACCTCGGTCCATTCTTCGCCTTCGTACACCTTGGCGGCGCGAATGGTGGAGGGCTTGCCAATGGCTTCCCGGACCGCTTCCGGCTCCATCCCCAGTTGCAGTTTTCCAACGTTGACATTCATGACCGAGCAGGCGCCCAGGCCCAACGCCAACATCACTCCCGCCAATATCCCACTTGCTGTTCGCATCATCGGTCCTCTCCCTTGTTGTGGAAGTTTTACTTTATCCAAAATGTCGTGAGATTCTGCCACGGGAACCTCCAGGCTGGCAAGCCTCAGGAAATCCACGCACCCGTCTCAAATCACCGTTTCAAGGCCTTGATCAATTCCGGAACCACATGGAACAGGTCGCCCACGATGCCGATGTCCGCCACGCCGAAGATGGGGGCATCGGGATCCTTGTTGATGGCGATGATCGTGTCGCTGCTGTTCATGCCCACCAGATGCTGGATCTGGCCGGAAACCCCGCAGGCGATGTAGATCTTGGGCCGCACCGTCTTGCCGGTCTGGCCCACTTGGTGGAAGCTCGAAATCCAGCCCGCGTCCACCGCGGCCCGGCTCGCGCCCACCGCCGCGCCGCCCAAGGCCTCGGCGAGTTCGGCCAGCAACTTGAAGTTTTCGGGCGCCCCCATCCCGCGCCCACCCGTCACGATGAATTCCGCGCCGGCCACGTTCACTTCGTTCTGCATGGCGTTGACGATTTCCAGGACCTTCACCGCCGGATCCTTCAGGTCCAGCTTTTCCTCGACCAGCGCGCCGGAGCGTCCCGCCACGGGCGAGGGATGCTTGAAGACCTTGGGCCGCACCGTCGCCATCTGCGGGCGGTGGTCCGGGCAGATGATGCACGCCATGATGTTTCCGCCAAACGCCGGGCGCGTCTGCAGCAGCAGGCGCTTGTCCGCATCCACATCCAGCTCGGTGCAATCCGCCGTCAGTCCCGTCTTCACCTGGATCGCCACCCGGGCGATGAATCCGCGACCGATGCTTGTCGCCCCGGCCAGCACCACCTCGGGCTTGTGCTTGCGGATCAACGCGCTCATGGCCTCGGCATAGGGTTCGGCCGTATAAACCGCCAAGGCCGGATGGTCCACCACATAAATCTTGTCCGCTCCATGCTCAAACAGCGTCGCCGCGCAGCTTTTCACGCCGTGCCCCAGCAGGACGGCGCACAATTCGACCCCGAGCTTGTCCGCCAGCACGCGGCCTTCGCCCAGCAACTCGAAGGCCACTTCCTGCAGCTTGCCGCCGCGCTGCTCCGCGAACACCCAGACCCCGCGATAGGCATCCAGCGAACCGGCCGCCTCCTTCTTCTCCACCACTTCCATCGACAGCGCGCCCACGGGGCAGACCTCGATGCACGCCCCGCACGCCGTGCAGGCCTCGTTGACCTCCACCTTGGCATCCGCCCGCTGCGACAGCGCGCCGAACGGGCAGGCCGAAACGCACGCGCCGCAGCCGATGCAGGTTTCCAAATCGATTTTCAGGCCCATGACCGCTTCCTCCCTAGACCAGCTTGCGCTCGCGCAGCAAATCCACCAGCTTCTGCGCCATGGCGGCGGGGTCTTCGCCCTGCCATTTCACCCCGCCGGTCTTGGGCGGAGGCGAGAAAATCTTGACCACGCGCGTCGGCGAAGCATTCAGCCCCAGATGGGCCGGATCGGCGCCCGACGCCTCGGCCGTCAGCGGCACAATGTTCAGTTTCTTGGCCGCCATTTTGCCGCGCAACGACGCCATGCGGGGCACATTGGCCTCTTTGACCACCGTCAGCGCGCAAGGCAGCGCGACTTCCAGCTTCTCGTAGCCGTCTTCATAGGTCCGCTCCACGGTCGCCTGGCCATCCGCAATCTCGACCTTGCGCGCATAGGCGATGCAGGGGATGCCCAGCCAGTCGGCCACGCCCGGCCCCACCTGCGCGGTGTCGCCGTCGATCGCCTGCTTGCCGAACAGCACCAGATCGGGCTTCTCCAGTTTGCCGATCGCGATGCTCAGCGCATAGCTCGTCGCCCACGTGTCCGAACCCGCAAAGGCCCGGTCGCACAGCAGCACCACCGCATCCGCGCCGCGGCCCACCGCCTCCTTCAGGATTTCCGCCGCCTGCGGCGGGCCCATGGTCAGCACCGTGATCTTCGTGCCGGGATGCTTTTCCTTGAGCTGCAGCGCCATCTCCAGCGCGTTCTCGTCGAAGGGGTTCAGGATGGATTCGACCCCGTCGCGCACCAGCGTGTTGGTCTCGGGATTGATCCGGACCTGCGTGGTGTTCGGGACCTGCTTGGCGCAAACCACAATGTGCATCTGGGATTCTCCTCTCGGCCGGGCACGGCCCCGGCCGTTCGACCCGTCCGGGCCGTCCGCCTACGGCTTGGCGACCGCCGCGTATTCCTTGTTCAGCGCCATGCCGATGATGTCGCGCTGGATCTGGTTGGTGCCCTCGTAGATCTGCAGGATCTTCGCGTCGCGCATCATCTTCTCGACGGGATATTCCTTCATGTAGCCGTAGCCGCCGAACACCTGCACGGCGTCCGTCGTCACCTGCATCGCGATGTCCGAGGCATAGACCTTGCACATCGCCGAGAACTTCGAGATGTCCTTCACGCCGGCGTCGATGGACTTCACCACCGCGTAGGTCAGCGCCCGGGCCGTTTCCACCTTCGTGGCCATGTCCGCCAGCATCCAGCTCAGCCCTTGGTTCGCGATGATCGGCTTGCCGAACTGTTCGCGCACCTTCGCGTACATCACCGCCTCGTCCAGCGCGCCCTGCGCCAGCCCCACCGCCTGCGCCGCGATGCCCGGCCGCGACACGTCGAACGTCTTCATCGCCCAGATGAAGCCCGTGCCTTCGCGCCCGATCAGGTTCGCCGCCGGCACTTCGCAATCCTCGAAGATCAGCTCGCGCGTCGCGCTCGCCCGGATGCCCAGCTTGTTCTCCTTCTTGCCAAAGGTAAAGCCCGGCGTGCCCTTCTCGACGATGAAGCAGCTCACGCCGCGCGCGCCGCGGTTCTTGTCCGTCACCGCGAACACCGTGTAGATGTCGGCCTCGCCGCCGTTGGTGATCCACTGCTTCGTGCCATTGAGGACGTACTTGTCGCCCTTCTTGACCGCCGTCGTGCGGATCGAGCCCGCGTCGGAACCCGCGTTGGGCTCCGTCAGCGCATAGGCCGCCCACTTCTCGCCGCTCGCCAGCGGGGCCAAAAACTTCTTCTTCTGCTCGGCGCTGCCGCCGATCAGGATCGGGTCCGCTCCCAGCCCGCTCGCCGCATACGACACCGACACGCCGATGCAGATCCGGCTCAACTCCTCCACCGCGATCAGGTTCGGCATGCTGTCGCCCTCGAACGTCCCGCCGTATTCCACCGGGATGTAGAGCCCCATCAAATCCATCTTGCCCAGTTCCCGCAGGATGTCCGTGGGGAAATGCCCGGTCTCGTCCAATTCCGCCCGCACCGGCTTCACGCGCGACTCCGCGAACTCGCGCACCATGCCGCGGATTTCCAGCGCCAATTCCGACAATCCATAATTCAGCTCAGCCATCTTCGACTCCTTGCTTGCGGTTCCCAATCCGGAAAGACCAGACCGCGGAATATGCCAGCCCCCCCTTCCGGTTGCAACCCAAAGAATCGCTTTTCCCCGCAAAAACCGTTGACATCCCCCGCCTCGCGGCTACACTGGCCGGACTTTTTGAATTGGAACAGGAGTAGAACACATGCCCAACAGCAAGAACGCCGCCAAGCGCGCCAAGACATCCGAGAAATCCCGCCAGCGCAATGCCGAGACCAAGTCGGCCCTGAAGACCCTGCGCAAGGGCCTGCTCGCCGCCGTCGCGGAGAATGCGGCGCCCAAGACCCAGGACGCCTACCGCGCCTTCTGCGCCGCCCTCGACAAAGCCGTCAAGCACGGCATCATCGCCAAGAACACGTCCATCCGGAAAAAGGCCCGCGCGGCCGCCCTGCTGCGCAAATCCGCCGCCAAATAGTTTTTCCCTCCCGGCCCCAGGCCGAGACCGCGCCCCGCCTGTCCCGTCCGACACGCGGTGCGTTTCCTGTCTCTTATACACATCTGACGCTGCCTACGAATAGAGAGGTGTAGAGCTCGGTGGTCGCCGTATCATTAAAAAAAAA
>DMJA01000156.1 GCA_003451935.1 Verrucomicrobiota bacterium
GAGGCGGGGGCCGGCGCGCTAGGGCTCTTCCACCAGCGGCAGGCTGGGGTCGGCTTCCACGGCGGGGGGATTGCCGATGCCGGCGAGTTCGCGCAGGCCGGCGGCCGCGGCGACCATCGCGGCGTTGTCCGTGCAATAAGCCATCGGCGCCAGCCGGAGTTGCGCCCCCCGCCGCCGGATCAGCGCATCCAGCTTGGCGCGCAGGACGGCGTTCCGGGCCACGCCGCCCACGCAGGCCAGCGTGCGCGCACCGGTGGCGGCCAGCGCGCGGTCGGCCCGCAGCGCCAGGGAATCCATCACGGCTTCCTGGTAACTGGCGGCCACATCCGCCAAATGCCCGGCCCGATCCTCCGGATGGTTTTTCAGGTGGTAGAGCAGCGCGGTCTTGAGCCCGCTGAAGCTGAAGCACAATTCGATGTCGAGGCCGTTGTCGGTCTTGCGGTTCCTGGCATGCTCCATGCCGCGCGGAAACTTCAGATAGGCGGGATTCCCGCCTTGGGCGGCCCGTTCGATGACGGGCCCGCCGGGATAGCCCAGACCCAGCAGGTTCGCGCCCTTGTCGAGGCATTCGCCGGCGGCATCGTCGAGGGTCTGCCCCAGCAACCGGTAATGGCCCACCGCCAGCATTTCCACCAGGCACGAGTGGCCGCCGGACACCATCAGCACCAGCACCGGACAGGCTTCGGAAGGCGGCGGGGCCGACGGGTCCAGGAACATGCCGGCGATATGCGCCTCGAGATGGTTCACCCCCCACACGGGCTTGCCCAGCGCCTGCCCCAGCGCCCGCGCCCCGGACAGCCCGATCAACAGCGAACTGACAAGCCCCGGACCATGCGTCACCGCGATGGCGTCGATTTCCGGCCAGCCGATTTCCGCATGCGCGACGGCCTCCGCCACCACGACGGGGAAATTCCCGACGTGCTCGCGCGAGGCGATTTCGGGGACCACGCCGCCATACGGCCGGTGGCTGGAAATTTGGCTGTGGACGGCGGAAGACAACACCTCGCGGCCGTCGCGCACGACGGCGGCGGCGGTTTCGTCGCAGGAGGATTCGATGCCGAGGACCAACACGGCGCGGGGGAGCGCTTCAGCGCTTCTGGAAGACAAGGATGCCGCGGAGCATGTCGCCGGCACGATCGAGCTGGGGATCGGCGACATGGTCCAAGTCGATTTCCTCGTCCTCGGACTTGCCCGGACCGGGCAGGTCGGGAAGCTCCTCCCCGTCCGAGTCCACCCAGCCTTCGTCCTTGGCGACGACGGATTCGACGCCATTGGTTTCCTCCGCCCGGTTGCGGGAAAGCAGGATGTTGCGCCAGTTTTCGACGGACATCGGGACCACGACGTCGGGTTCGATGCCGACGTCGTGGATGACGCGCTCGCTGGGCGTGTAATATTTGGCGGTGGTCAGGCGGATGGCGGTGCCGCCTTCCTGCGGCAGGACGCTCTGGACGGAGCCCTTGCCGAAGCTCTTCTCGCCGACGAGCACGGCGCGGCGGTTGTCCTGGAGGGCGCCGGCGACGATNNACGATCTCGGAGGCGCTGGCGCTGTAGCCGTTGATGAGCACGGCCATCGGGACCGGAGGAAACGCGTCGCGGGCCCGCGCGCGGTAGGACCGCTCCATGCGGTTGTCGCGGCCCCGGGTGAACACGATCAAATCGCCGCGCTTGAGGAACTTTTGCGACACCTCCACGGCGGCGGTGAGCAGGCCGCCCGGATTGCTGCGCAAATCCAGCACCAGGGCCTTGACCTTCCGGGCCTTGAGCGTGTCGAGCGCCGCCTGCAGGTCGGCGGCGGTATCCTCCCCGAACTGGAGCATGCGGACATAGCCGATGTCGCCGTCCAGCACGCGGACATCCTTGATGCTCGGCACATTGATGATGGCGCGCTCCAGCTCGAATTCCTTCACGAGCTGGGTCTTGGGCCGGAAGATCTTGATCTTCACCGTCGTGCCCGGATCGCCGCGCAACTGCTTGACCGCGTCCTCGAGCGCCAGCCCCTCGGTGCTGTCGCCGTTGATCTCCATGATCTTGTCGCCGCTGAGCAGCCCCGCGCGGAACGCCGGGGTGTCCTCCATCGGGGCGATGACGGTCAGGACGGCATCCTTGATGCCGATGGTGATGCCGAGGCCGCCGAACTTGCCGGCGGTGTCCTCCTTCATGGCGGTGAAATCCTCCTCGTCCATGAACTGGCTGTGGGGGTCGAGGGATTGCAGCATGCCCTTCAACGCACCGTGGATCAGGTCCTGGTAGGTGCTCTTTTCGCCGTCCACGTAGTTGGCGCGGACCTGTTCGACCACCTTCGAGAAAAGGGTGTACATCTCGTAGGGCGAGTCCTCGCCGGTTTTTTCCTCGGCGGCGGCGGTCTCCTGCGAGTAGAGGCGCGCGCCGACCAGCAGGTTGGCGGCCAGCACGCCCGCCACCAGGACCCATTTGAAACTCCGGGTGATTTTTTTCATCTCGATCCTTCCGGGGGCGCTAGACGTGCCCCTCCATGTCGGGGCGATAGCGGAAGAAGAGCGCGCCGAGCGGGGGGATGACGATGGGGATGGACTGTGCGCGCCCCTGCCATTCGCGCTTTTCCGCCTTCACGAACCGGGGATTGTCCACGCCGCTGCCGCCGTAGATCGTCGCATCGGTGTTGAGCACCTCCTCGTAGGTGCCCATCCGGGGCACGCCCATGCGGTATTCCGCGCGGGGCACGGGTGTGAAGTTGAAGCAGCAGACCATCAGGTCGTCCGGATCCTTGCCCTTGCGCAGGGTGAAGAGCGTGCTGTTCTCCGAGTCGTTCAGGTCGATCCACTCGAAGCCCTCCCAGGAGAAGTCGATCTGGTGCAGGCAGCCGAACCCGCGGAGCATGTGGTTCAGGTCGCACGCCAGGCGCTGCAGCCCGGCATGGGAATCGTACTGCAGCAAATGCCAATCGAGGCTTTCGTTGTGCTGCCATTCGCGCCACTGGCCGATTTCCATGCCCATGAAGGTGAGCTTCTTGCCCGGATGCGCGAACATGTAGGCATAGAGCAGGCGCTGGTTGGCGAACTGCTGCCACATGT
>DMJA01000259.1 GCA_003451935.1 Verrucomicrobiota bacterium
CCATTGTCTCGTGATGCAGCCGCTCGCTGTCCACGATGACGCCGTCGAAATCGAACAGGATGGCCGCCGGCCGGGCCATGTCAGCGCAGATCCCCGCTGCCGTGGATCTTGCCGGCCTGCTTGCGCGCGGCCAGTTTCGCGAGATTGCCTGTCGCGATTTCGTCGAGGTCCAGGCCCAGTTCCGTCGCCAGCGTGGCGATGTACCACAGCACGTCCCCGAGTTCCTTCGCCAACAGCATCTTCCGCTCGGCCGAGATCTTCCCGCCCTCGTCCCGGATGGCCTTCTTGAGTTTCTCGCAGATTTCGCCGGTCTCGCCGGCGAGGCCGAGCGCGGGATAGACGAAGTTGCCTTCGCCCCGCCCCGGATATACCGCCGTGGTCATCGCCTGCTGCTGATAGGTGGTAAAGTCGGTCATGTTCATTCTCCTTGGGGGGTTGCGTAATATGGAAATCCAGCGGACGGCATGCCCGGCGGAACGTGCCGCCAGCGCTTGTAGCTCCAGAGCCAGCATTCGGGCCGCGCGCGGATGGCCTCCTCGTACATGTTGGTGATGCGTTGCGTGAGCTCCTGCGCCGCGCCCTTGCGGTCCAGCGCCGCGATTTCCGACGGCGGAATGACATGGGGAGCCTCCCCCAGATAGGTGCCGTCCGCGCGCGGCAGCACGCAGGCAAACAGGATTTCCGCGCCGGTCATGGACGCCAGGATGCCCGCCGCCGGCGACACCGCCACCGGCTTGCCGAAGAACTCCACAAACACGCCCCCTTCGTCCGGATCGGTGTTCTGGTCCAGCAGCAGGCCGATCGTGCCCCCCGCCCGCAGGCACCGAACCAGCTTTTTCAGCGCGCCTTCGCGCTCGACGATCTGCTGTCCCGTCTGTTCCCGCGCCTGCCGAAGCATCGCGTCCACCGCCGGATTTTTCAGCGGCATCGCCACGCTCATCGTGGAACCCGCGCACAGCGCCCAGTAGCGGCCGCCCAGTTCCCAGTTCCCGAAGTGCCCCGTCACCCCCACCCGAGCCACGCGGTTCGCCATCGCGTCCCGCATGCTCGGCGCGATTGCGAGCCACCGCTTCATCCGCGCCGCCGAATCCCGCGAGAACCACAGCAAATCCAGGATCGTCAGCGAAAAGTTCTGCAGCGACTCGCGCAAGATGCGGCGCTTTTCCGCCGCCGTTTTCGTCTCGCCGAAAGCCAGATCCAGATTGGCCATCCCGAGGCGGCGCGAGCGCGCTGAAACGACATAGGCCGCATCGCCCAGGACCCGTGCCAGCCCCAGCACCGCCCGGCGCGGAAGCCGGGGCACCACGGCCAACCCCAGGCGCGTGCAGGGGGCCTCCAAGGCAACGCGGATGCGCTTGGCGAGCGATGGTTTCCGGCCAGGTCCCATGGTCCGTCCCTCACCCCGCCGGCGCGGCGGCTGTTTCCAAGGGGCGGCTTTTCCAACGCTTGTGGAACCACAGCCATTGTTCTGGATGGAGCCGGATTTCATTTTCAATGATCTTCGTGCAGGCCGCAGAATAGGTCCGGATCGTCTCGTCCTTGCGGTCCGGCGGCGGCTCGATCAGCGGCAGCACCTCCACCACCTGCCGTCCGTCCGGCTCGCGGCGGATGAACACCGGCACCACCGGCGCCCCGGTATGCGCCGACATGACCGCCAGCCCCGGCGTCGTCGAGGCAGGCTGGCCGAAGAAATCCACGAACACCCCCTGCCCCGCCGGGCGGTTCTGATCGAGCATGAACCCCACCAGTCCGTTCGCCCGAAGCGCGCGCACGCTGGCCCGGTACGCATTGTGCGACGGGATTCCGTTCACGCCCGCCTTCTGCTGCAGTTCCCACCACAGGGCGTTCAGCGTCCCGTTCTTCAGCGGCTTGGCGATGATCGACAGCGGATATCCAAACAGCCTCGGAACCTGCAGCGCCAACAAGGCATAGTTGCCATAATGGGCGATCAGGACAAGTACGCCCTTCCCGCGCGCCCGGGCCTTCTGCACGATCTCCTCGCCGCGCACGTCCAGACGCGCGGCCAATTCCGCCTCCCGCCCGCCCGCATAGCGCAGCAATTCCACCATGTTGAGCGTCTGCAGGCGGCAGACCTCCGCATAGATCGCCCTCCGCTCCGGAAGCGTCTTGTCGGGGAAGCAGCGCGCCAGCGTCTCTAGCACGTAGGCGCGGCGCACGCGCACGACGTTCGCCAGGAACCAGCCGACGGCCCGCGCGACCGCCGCCGCCCCGCCCAACGGCAGCGCCGCGACCGCCTTGGCCAATCCACGTAGAACCCATGCAAACATGCGGGCCATGCTACGCCACCGCCCCGCCTTCCGCCAAGCCTCGTTTGCGGAACGCCGGACCTTCGCGATCCTCCCCATTCTGGGGCATCCTCATCCTGCGAGATCCGCGGCCATCTGGGCTCCATCCCATTTGCTTATGCGCATATGCGCATAAGCGCACAGGATGGCGGAGGGGTGGAACCGGCAGCCGCTCGTTTCCGGGATTGCGGCGGCCGGCCGGTTGTGGCTAAATCACGCCCCATGCAAGAACTCTTCCAGAAAATGCTCGTCGCCATGGGCGAGGACCCCGACCGCGAAGGCCTGCGGGCCACCCCCAAGCGCGCGGCGTCCGCCTGGTCCTATCTCACCCGCGGCTATCAGCAAGACCCCGCCGCCCTGATGAAATCCGCCGTTTTCGAGGTCGAGGCCAACCACATGGTCATCGTCCGCGACATCGAGATCTACTCCCTCTGCGAGCACCACCTGCTGCCGTTCTTCGGC
>DMJA01000154.1 GCA_003451935.1 Verrucomicrobiota bacterium
TTACGCGCGTCGTTCAAATCCGCCTGACGGCGGATTTTCAACGGCGCTTGTCCGTCCGCGCCTTCCCATGCCGTTTTTGGGCTCATTTTGGCGCTTTGGGGGCTACAAGTGCCCCCCGCGCCGCCATTTCACCCAAAAATCGGCCTCAGAAGGCGCTGCAGGCCGCCTGCAACTCGCCCCGAGCCTCGCGCTACGCGCGAAACTCGGGGCCGCTTGTTTAACGGCGGCCTACCTGCCAGGCGCGGACTCTGGACCGCGCCCGGTACCGTCCCGACCGCGCGGGGCGCGTCGGGACTGGGGTCGCGCCCGTCGGCGCTCCGAGGCATGGTCTCTCAATCCTCTAGGAATAATTACCAGACCCCCGTTGAAGATCGCTTCGCGCGCAACGCCCCCGTTTCGCCTGAGCGCGCGAGGATCCCCGACCTCGCGGCCAGAAAAATGGTCGCGTCCTACGCCGCACCCGAGGCGGCTGCGGCAAAGGGCGCTGCCCGATTGCATCGGGCGCCATTTTTCTCGGCCCCTAGGTCGGTCGCGCGCTACGGCTCACATGGGGCGCCGCGTGCTTCGCTCAACAGCCCCGAGCGAGCAGCCATAAACCCCTGAAAACAGCCCTAAACCCAAGTTTTCCACGGTGTGGGCAAATTCTTTCCATTGTGTGGAAAAATCCCGAAAACTTTTTCCATTGTGTGGAATACTTTCGGGTCGAGGCGGCCTGAAAAGAGGGAGACGCTTCTGTTCCTGCTCGCAAGATTATCTTACTCATTCAAAAGACACTTGGGTTTCAGCGGTCCATTTCGCTTGGATTGGGGCTCTTCAGGATCAGGAACGACGCGTTTTCTTGGGAGTCGTTTCGGATGCTCATCAGCGTTTGGATGCCGACGGGGAATAGGTTGCCCTTGGCGGCGACGGTGTCCTTGCCGTCCAGCGTTGCAACGACATGGCCCTCGACGATCAACAAATGGACGTTCGAGTTGGCGCGGTGTTGCGGGACTTGCTGGCCGGGCTTTAACGCGACCTGCATGACGAGTAGGTGTTTCTCGTCAACGAGCTGCCGTTTTCCCATATGGCCGTCCGTGTAGGGAATATCTTCGAGTACGTTTTTCATATGTTCTTCTCCCGTTGCGTTTAGTCCGGTCGCCACGACGATGCACATGGCTGTAAAAAGACTCTTCATTTCTGCGCTTCCTCTCCGGCGGGCGGCGTTCGGTTCTTGACGCCTTCCTGGGCTGCGCCGTCGTGGTTCAGCCTTCCACCTCCCATGGCGGCATAGAACGCGACGGTATCCATCAAGCGTTGCGCCCTGGCGGCGTACAGGTCCATGTGCGTCGCCTCTGCCTGCTGTTGTGCGGTCAGCAATTCGAGATAAGAGGCCGCGCCAAGGGCATGCTGCTGCCGCACGAGTTCGAGCGATTCCTGCGCGGCGACGGCGGCGGCGGCGTGCGCGGCCAAGGCTTGTGCGTCTTGGTCGAGCGCGCTCAGCACGTCGGCGACATTGCGAAATGCCTGCAGGACGGTTTCTCGATAGTAAGCAGCGGCGGCATCGGCGCCGGCTTCCGCGGCGCGGGCCTCGGCGCGCAGGCCGCGGTTGAACAAGGGTTGCGCGACCTGCCCCGCAATCGCCCAGATCAAAGAGCCGGCACTGAACAGCTTGTCCGCCGTGAGAGCCTGCGAGCCCATGTCGGCGCTGAGCGTGATCTGCGGGTATAGCTTGGAGAGGGCCACCCCGTATTGCGCGTGGGCGGCCTGCAAGAGGGCTTCGGAGGCTCGGATGTCCGGACGCTGGCGCACCAGTTCGGACGGCACCTGCAAGGGCAGTTCGGACGGCAGCGTGAAGTCGTCGAGGGCAAACCGCGGAAGTGTGGCGGCGGATGGGGTCTGGCCTATCAACGCGGCCAGCAAATGGGTGGCCTGGTCGAGTTCATTGCGCAGCGCCGGAATGTCAGCCCGGGTCTGCTCCATTTGTGTTTGCAGGGCCAGCACCTCGTGTTGTGAAGCGCCCCCAAGTGCGAGTCGTTGGCGCGTGAGGGCGAGTTGTTCCGCCTGGGCGGAGAGGATGCTCTCGGCGGCCTCGATTTGCCCGGCGATTCTCGCTTGCGCGATGGCGGAGACGGCGACGTTGGCCGCCAGGGCCAGGCGTGCGCCTTCGAGTTGAAAGCTTTGGAATTCCGCTTGCGCGGCCAGCGCTTCTATCGCCCGGCGATTGCCTCCAAACAGGTCAAAGTTGTATTGCACGTTGACGGAAGCGTTGAACAGGTTGAAGGTGTTTTCGCCGTTGGGTTGGCCCGAGGCGGCGCCGGTGGCGGCTTGGCGGCGTCCGCCCAAGTTGGCATTCGCCTGCAGATAGCGCGTGGACCCGGCCCGCGCCTCGGTTGTATGGCGCGCCTGGCGCAAGGTGGCTTCCGCCGCTTCTAGCGAGGGATTGGCTTCCTGCGCCTGCTTGATCAGGGCGTCCAGTTGCGGCGATCCGAACGCCTGCCACCACTGCGTTATAATCGGTGAACCTTCCACAAACCGCTGTTCGCCGCCCTGCGCGGTTGAAGGGACGGCCGTGCGCGCCGGCAACCCCGATGCCATGTACCCCGAGGCGGAGGGCGGAGCCGGTGATTTGAAATCGCGGCTTGTGGCGCACCCGGCCAAGAACAGGGACAAGCAAACTGGACCCATTGCGCGGCGAATGGTTTTCATCGCCGAGGGGGTTTCTTTCTTGGCGGGACAGTCTGTTTTCATTCAAACGCCTTTCCTTCGCCGACCTCTTCTGCCGTGCGTCCATCGCGGATGTGATAGATGCGCTTGAAGGTCGGGATGATTTTCTCGTCGTGGGTGACGACGATGACGGCCGTCTCGTATTGACGGGCCATTTGGTTGAGAATGCGGATCACGGCCAGCGCGCGCGCGCTGTCCAGCGGGGCCGTGGGTTCGTCGGCCAGGATCACGGGCGGGCGGTTGACCAGCGCCCGTGCGATGGACACGCGCTGCTGTTCGCCGCCGGAGAG
>DMJA01000222.1 GCA_003451935.1 Verrucomicrobiota bacterium
GCTGGAGACGCTGGCGATCATCGCCTATCGCCAGCCGTGCGTCCGGTCGGAGATCGAGGCGGTGCGCGGGGTGGCCGTGGATGCGATTTTGCGGAATCTGCTGGAGATGCAACTGGTCCGCGTGGTGGGCCGCAGCGAGCTGCCGGGGCGTCCGTGGATGTTCGGCACCACGCAGAAGTTCATGGAGCATTTCGGGTTGAAGAGCCTTGACGATCTGCCGGGGACGGACGAGCTGCGGCGGCTGGAGGCCGAACAGAACGCCCGGCGGGGGAAGGCCGCGGCGAAACCGGAGGAAGCGCCGGAGAATCCGGACCAGATGACGCTGGAGGCGATCGGAGAGCCGGCCGTGTCCGGCGGCGAAGCGCCGTCCGGCGAGGCCGCCGAGGAGGAGGAAGAGGCCATCGAACGCGAGGGGCTGTCGGAGGAGGAAATCGTGGGGGGCGAGGACGAAGACGCCGAAGAGGAGTTCGACGACGAGGACGAATTCGACGACGACGACGAGGATGAGGATGACGACGAGGACGAGGAGGAAGAGGAATGAGCCTGTTTGCGCGCTTGGCGAATCCGTGGATCGCGTTGCAGCGCCCGTACCAGCCGGGGCGGCCCATCGAGGAGGTGGCGCGGGAGCTGGGGCTGGGCGATGTGGCGGGCATCGTGAAGCTGGCGTCGAACGAGAACAGCCTGGGGCCTTCGCCCAAGGCGCAGGAGGCGATGCGGCATGCGATTCCGCAGATGCACCTGTATCCGGACGGCGGGTCGTTCTATCTGCGGCAGGCCATCGCGAAGAAGCACGGGATTTCCGACGACATGGTGATGCTGGGATGCGGATGCAACGAGCACGCGGTGCTGCTGGCGCACGCCTTCATGGGGCCGGGCGACGAGCTGGTGGCGTCGGAACGCTCGTTCGTGGTCTATAAATTGGTTTCGTCCCTGTACCGTTGCAAGACCGTCGAGGTGCCGATGAAGGGCATGACGCACGATTTGGAGGCCATGCGGAAGGCAATCGCGCCCCAGACAAAGCTGGTGGTGGTGGGCAATCCGAACAACCCGACGGGCACCATGGTGGGGCAGGCGGACGTGGACCGGTTCGTGGAGCAGGTGCCGGCCAATGTCGTGACGGTGTTCGACGATGCCTACATGGAACTGCTCGATCCCAAGGACCAGGTGGACACGGTCAAGCACGTGAAGGCGGCGAAAAAGCCGGTCGTGGTGCTCCGGACCTTCTCCAAGGCGTACGGGCTGGCGGGGCTGCGCGTGGGCTATGCCCTGGCGCAACCGGACGCGATCGATTTGCTGAACAAGGTGCGCCAACCCTTCAACGTCAATGCCATGGCCCAGGCGGCGGCGGTGGCCGCGCTGGACGACGACGCGCATCTGGAGGCCACGCGCCAGATGCTGCGCGCGGGGCGCAGGCAGCTCATGGACGGCATGCGCAAGCTGGGGCTGGAGCCGGTGGAGTCGGTGACGAACTTCATTCTGGTTCCGTTCCAGAAGGCGGCGGGGCTGACGGCGGCGCTGACGAAGCGCAAGGTCATCATCCGTCCCATGGCGGGATTCGGCCTGCCGGAGCATGTGCGCGTGAGCGTGGGGACGGCAAAGGAGAACGCGCAGTTCCTGAACGCGCTGTCGGAGGCGCTGATCGAGTTGCAGTAGGGTGGCGGGGAAGACAAAACCGCTTGTCGGGAAGCGGGTTGCGCGGGCGGCCGGATTTTTTATCCGTCCGCCTGTTTTTAGGATGGAAAAGGGGGCGGAGGGCGGGGTATGGTTCCGGCTCGATTTGCGTCTGGCGGAACGCCGGGCGGGAACAACCCATAGGCAAAGAATTTTATGATCGTTGTGATGAAAAAAGGGGCCGGCGAAGCCCAGGTGAAGGCCGTTGCGGAGAGGGTCGAGGGGTTGGGACTGAAGGCGCATGTGAGTCCGGGGGCCGAGGTGACGGTGATTGGATTGATTGGCGACGAAGCGTCCATCGAGGCCGCCTCGCTGGAGATGATGCCGGGGGTGGAGAAGGTGATGCCGGTGCTGAAGCCCTACAAGCGGGCGAGTGCCGAGTTCCATCCGGAAAAGACCGTCATCAAGATTCCGCCGGCGCGCCATGGCGACCGGGGGCTGAGCCTCGGCGGGTCGGGGGTGGTGGTGATGGCGGGGCCCTGCGCCGTGGAGAACCGCGACATGATCCTGTCGCTGGGCGCGTTCCTGAAGGGGGCGGGGGCGCACATGCTGCCGGGCGGGGCGTTCAAGCCGCGGACCTCGCCCTATGCGTTCCAGGGGCTGGGCGTCGAAGGCCTGCGCTATTTGGCCGAGGAACGCTCCGTGGTGGGCCTGCCGGTCATCACCGAGGTGATGGATACGCGCGACGTGGAGATGGTGGCGGAATTCGCGGACATCATCCAGGTGGGCGCGCGGAACATGCAGAATTTCAATTTGCTGAAAGTGCTGGGGCATTGCAAAAAGCCGGTGATGCTCAAGCGCGGGCTGGCGAGCACGCTGGTAGAGTTGCTGATGAGCGCGGAATATGTGATGAGCGAGGGCAACACGGAGGTGATCCTGTGCGAGCGGGGCATCCGGACCTTCGAGACCTTCACGCGCAACACGCTGGACCTGAGCGCGGTGCCGGTGCTGAAGCGCGAGAGCCATCTGCCGGTGGTGGTGGATCCGAGCCACGGGGTGGGCCACTGGGACCTGGTGGCGCCGATGGCCAAGGCGGCGGTGGCCGCCGGGGCGGACGGGCTGCTTCTGGAGGTGCATCCGGATCCGGCGAAGGCCGTGTCGGACGGGCCGCAGTCGCTGACCCCGAAGCGGTTCAAGGATTTGATGGGCGAGCTGGAACTGGTGGCGCGCGCGGTGGGGCGGAACCTCCATTAGCCGGGGCGCGGAGCGATTTCGATGACCAGGGAACCGTGCATTTCGATCCTCGGGCTGGGGCTGATGGGCGCTTCGCTGGCGATGGCGCTGCGGAAGCGCGGCTATGCGGGGCGGCTGGTGGCCTATGCGCGCAAGGAGGAGACGCGTGCGGAAGCGGTGGCCGCCGGCATCGTGGATGCGGCGTTCGACGATCCCGATGCGGCGGTGAAGGAGGCCACGCTGGTGGTGTTGTGCGCGCCGATCCGGTCCTGCGCGGACCTCGCGGCCGACATCGCCCCGGCGCTCCAGCCGGGGGCGCTGGTGACGGATGTGGGCAGCACCAAAGGCTGGATCTGCCGCCAGATGGCGGGACTCCTGCCGAAGGGCGTGTTCGTGGGAAGCCATCCCATCGCGGGTTCGGAGAAGCAGGGCCTTCAGGCGGCCCTGGCCGATTTGTATGAAAACGCGTTGACGGTCGTGGCCTCGCATCTGGATGTCCCGGAGGCCGCGGTGGAACGGGTGGCGGAATTGTGGAAATCGGCGGGTTCGCGGGTGTGCCGCATGGCCCCGGAGGACCACGACCGCATGCTGGCGCGCACGAGCCATTTGCCGCACGTGGCCGCCGCCGCCCTGGCCAAGGCCATCGGGCGCGATTCCGCCGAACAGGTCGGCGCCTTCTGCGGGACGGGCTTCTACGACTCCACCCGCGTGGCGTCCGGCTCCATCGAGATGTGGAACGACATCCTCAGGACCAATGCCCCGGCCGTGGCCGAGGAATTGAGGGCTTTCAAATTGGAGGTCGAGCGGGTATATGATGATCTCCAAGCGGGTCGTTTCGGCGACGTGGCGACATTCCTGGAACGCGCCCGGGAGTCCCGCGCGGAACTGCTGAAGGGTCGCGGCCCCGGGGCCGGCGCCCAGAAATAACGGACAACCAGGCAAACAGATGGCTATTCCAAAACAGACGAAGATCGTACATCCCGGCGGGTTCGCCGGCGGCGTAGTCCGCGTGCCGGGCGACAAGAGCATTTCGCACCGGACGGCCCTGCTGGCGGGCATCTCCTCGGGCACGTCGGAGATCCGCGGCTTCCTGCAGGCGGAGGACTGCCTGAACACGCTGAAGGCGATGGAGTCCTTCGGCGCGCGCTCGTGGATCGACGATGACGGGGTGCTGTCGATCCAGGGAACGGGGGGCAAGATGATTGAACCGGCCGGCCCGCTGGATGTCGGCAACTCGGGCACGGGCATGCGCCTGCTGGCGGGGATGTGCGCGGGCTCGCCGATCACCGTGACGCTGACGGGCGACGATTCGCTGCGGTCGCGCCCGATGCGGCGGATCAAGGAGCCGCTGGAGCTGATGGGCGCCAAGGTGGACCTGACGCCGCAAGGCACGGCGCCGATGACGATCCAGGGCGGCAACCTGCATGGCATCGAATACAGCCTGCCGACTGCGTCGGCGCAGGTGAAGAGCTGCTGCATCCTCGCGGGCCTCTACGCCACGGGCCGCACGACGGTCCTCGAGCCCATCCCCACGCGCGACCACACGGAGCGCATGCTGCGCGCGGTCGGCGCGCCCATCCGCGTGGAGGGGCAGAACATTTCCGTGGACGGCTACGGGCCCAAGGGGCCGAAGTTCCTGGCCCGCCCCTATGTGGTGCCCGGCGACTTCTCCTCGGCGGCCTACTGGCTGGCGGCCGCGGCGGCCCTTCCGGGCGCGGTCGTGCGCGCGGAGGGCGTGGGCCTGAACCTGCGGCGCACGGCGCTGCTGGACGTGCTGCGCCGCATGGGCGCCCGCGTCGAGATCGAGCGCACCTCGGCGCCGACCGACCCGGAGGTCTATGGCAACGTGACGGTCTATGGCGCGGCACTGAAGGGCACCGAAGTCGGCGGGGCGGAGATCCCCAACCTGATCGACGAGCTGCCGCTGGTGGCCGTGCTCGGCGCGCTGGCGCAGGGGCGCACCGTGATCCGCGACGCCAGCGAGTTGCGCGTGAAGGAATCCGACCGCGTGGCGGTGATGGTCGAGAACCTCGCCAGCCTCGGCGTGCAGGTGGCCGAGCAGCCCGACGGCATGGTCATCGAGGGCCCGACGAAGGTGGTGCCCACGAAGAGCATCCGCAGCTATGGCGACCACCGCATCGCCATGAGCATGTCCATCCTGGCGGTGTTCGCGAGCGAGCCGGTGTGCATCGGCAACGTGGCGTGCGTGGACACGTCCTATCCGGAATTTTGGGAGCAGCTGGGCCAATTGGGAGTGAACGTTGAATAAGCAATCAACCATCGTGGCGGTGGACGGCCCTTCGGCCTCCGGGAAATCGACGGTTTCCCGCAAGACGGCCCAGGCGGTCGGCTTCATCTATGTGGATTCCGGCGCGCTCTACCGGGGCATCACCTGGAAGTGCGTCAAGGAAGGCGTCGATGTCAAGGATTCGCAGGCGGTGACGAACCTGCTGATCCGGATGAACATGGAGCTGGTGCTGCGCGACAACGCGGTGGGCTATCTGATCGACGGCGAGGACCCGGGGCAGGAAATCCGTGCCGAGCCCGTGCGCGAGCGCGTGGCGGACATCGCGGCCCAGCAGTCCGTCCGCGTCTACATCGTCGAAAAGCTGCGCCTGATGACGAAGTTCGGCAGCCTCGTGATGGAAGGGCGCGACATCGGCACCATCGTTTTCCCCGACACCCCGTTCAAGTACTACCTCGACGCGGATCCCGAGGAGCGCGCCCGCCGCCGCGCCGCCGAAATCAAGCAGCAGGAGGGGACCGACGACGTCGGCGCCGTGCTCAGCTCGCTGCGCCGCCGCGACCAGAAGGATTCCAGCCGCGCCACGGCGCCGCTGCAGATTGCGCTCGGCGCGAAGATCATCAACAGCACCGGCATGACAGTCGAGCAGGTGGTGGACACCATCGTGTGCGACCTGAAGAAGGCCGGCGCGGTCCCGTCCTGAGCCCATGCGCGAAGGGCTCTTCAGGCAGCCGCTGTACTGGCTTTCGCGTTTCGGCGTCTGGCTCGGTCTCAAGCTGAAATACCGGATGAAGATCGACGGATGGCGGAACATCCCGTCCTCCGGCGGCGCGGTGCTCGCCGCCAACCATTGCAGCTATCTCGACCCCCCGGTGATGTGCGCGTGCAGTCCCGGCCGCATCGTGCACTTCATGGCGCGCGACACGCTGTTCTCCAATGCCGTCGCGCGCTGGTATTTCCCGCGGGTGGGGGTGATGCCGCTCGACCGGACGAAGGGCGACCTGGGGGCCCTGAAAAAAGCCATCGCCCTGCTGAAGGAGGGGCGGGTGATTGGCCTCTTTCCCGAAGGCACGCGCTCGCCCGACGGGCAGATGCGCGAGGCCAAGGGCGGCATCGGCTTCCTGATCGCCAAGGGCGACGTGCCCGTCGTGCCCATCCACATCTCGGGCACCTTCGCGGCCTTCCCCAAAGGCGGAAAGAAGTTCATGCCCTCGCGCGTCGTCGCACGGATCGGGAAGCCCATCACGCCCGAGGAAATCCGCGCCGCCATGCCGAAGAAGAACGATTACGAAGCCGTCGGCGCGCTCGTCATGCGCCGCATCCGCGACCTGGCGGAAGAGCCGCCATCCCCCGTCAAATCCGTCTGATCCGTCGGATCCGGCGGATTACTTTTGTTTGCCCGTGATTTTCGGCTCGGTGCCGCTGAGCAGGCGGCGGATGTTGGAGCGGTGCTTGAAAACGACCAGCGCCCCCATGGCGATCAGCGCGCCGGCCAGCAGGCGGTTTTCGGCGCCATTCATCGCGAGGTAGGCGGCCGGCACCGCGAGGGCCGCGAGGATCGAGCCCAGCGACACCCAGCGCGTGGCCAGGACCGTGACGGCGAAAACGGCGAAGCCGATGCCGACGGCGGCGGGGGCGATGCCCAGCAGCATGCCCGCGCTGGTGCTGACGCCCTTGCCGCCCTTGAACTTCAGCCAGACCGGCCAGTTGTGGCCGGCGACGGCCGCCGCGCCGCAGGCGAGGCCCAGCCAATTCGGCGCGCCGGACACGAGCATTGGGAAACAAAAGGCCGGGACGAAGCCTTTGACGGCGTCGAGGACGAACGCGGCGATGCCCCAGCCCTTGCCGACGCAGCGGAAGACGTTCGTCGCGCCGATGTTGCCCGAACCGACCTTTTGCAGGTCGATGCCCTTGAGCCGGGCGAGGAGCAACCCGTTGGGGATGGATCCCATCAGATAGGCGGCCAGGACCAGCAGCGAAAGCATCAGCGGCGTGTTGTTGATCATGGGGAAAGGATGCGATGCGCCGCCCCAAAACGCCAGCAAGAAAACGGGAAGAGTTTTAGCAGGAAAACAGGA
>DMJA01000306.1 GCA_003451935.1 Verrucomicrobiota bacterium
GATTCCGGCTCCGCGAAGCGATAGACCTCCGGCGAGCTCGCCAGCATGGCCGCCGTGAACTTTTCCGAGTGCCAGCCGCGCACGGCCACGATGGCGCCCGCCACCTGCGCCAGTTCCGCCGCGCCCCACAGCTTGGCCTTGGGGAAGGCGGTCCGGGTCGGGACGGCCGGATTCACCGCCAGCAAATCCACTTCCTCGTGCAACCCCTTGGACCGCGCCACGACCTGGTATTTCCTGGGCTGGCGCACCAAAAACCCCAGCGCCTCCAGATATTCGCGGACGATCCACTCATTCACCGATGACATGCGTGCACCACCTTTCCCATGCCGATTTCAATTCCGCTTCCGGAACCGCGGCCGGCAGATCCGATTGGCCCAGTTTCCCGCCCAGCACAAAGCGGACGCATCCGGCCGCCGCCTTCTTGTCCACGCCCATCGCGGCGCGCAGGACCTCCCAGGCCAGCCCCGGCAGGGGCGCCGTCGGCAGGCCAAATTGCTTCAGCAGCGCCACGGCCCGCTGCGCCTCTGCGCCGGGAAAGCCCCGTTGCGCCACGGACAGCTCCAGCGCATAGGCCATGCCCAGCGCCACGCCCTCTCCATGCAGCACGGAACCGAAGCCGGTGGCTTTTTCGATGGCATGCCCCAGCGTATGCCCGAAATTCAACACCGCGCGCAGCCCCGCCTCGCGCTCGTCCTTCGCCACCACCTCCGCCTTGATTTGGCAGCAGCGTTCCACCATCCGTTCCAGCGCCGCGGGCTCGCGCCCCTGGATGGCCGACGCGTTCTTCTCCAGCCAGCCGAAAAACTCCGCATCCAGCGCCACGCCATATTTGACCGCTTCGGCCATGCCGGCGGCAAATTCCCGTTCCGGCAGCGTCGCCAACACATCCGTGTCCGCAAACACCGCCATCGGCTGGTGGAAGGCCCCGGCCAGATTCTTCCCCGCCGCCAGATTGATGCCCGTCTTGCCGCCCACGGAGCTGTCCACCATCGCCAGCAGGCTGGTCGGGACTTGGACGAACCGGATACCCCGCATGTAGGTGGCGGCGGCAAAACCGGTCAAATCGCCCACCACGCCCCCCCCCAGCGCCACCAACACGCCTTGGCGGTCCAGCTTGGATTCCGCAACCTGCTCCAAAAGCCCGGACCAATGGCCGGCCGATTTCGTGGATTCCCCCGGCGGCAGGACGATCTTGCCCCACCCCGCGCCCAGCATGCCCATGACCCGCGCCCCGTGAAAAGCATCCACATGGACATCCGTCACCACCCAGCCACGCAGTCCCCGCAGGGCTTCGGGCAGGCGGTCCAGCACGCCCGCACCAATCCAAATCGGATAGGACCGTTCGCCCAGCGAAATGTGCACCTCACAAGCCATAACGGGGTGAGGAAATATCCCCTAGACCCCCCGATTGTCAATCCTCTTTCCCGGCCCGATGCAACGTGGGGCGCATCTGCGATTCGGTGCAAGTTCGGGTCATGTTGAGCGGAGGCGCCCCGCGCCGGAGTCGAAACATCTGGGCTTCGCGACCATGGCGGGCCTGCAGGACGGCGCCGAGATCCCTCGACCCGCCTTGGCGCAAGGCNNGCACCCAATCGCAGATGCGCCCTTCAACGTGGAGATCGCATTCACACCCTGTCCAAAGCCCGGATTTCCCCCGTTTCGCGCCCCTCTTTCGACGCACAGTTAATTAACTGTGCGTCGAAATCGAGTGATCCACCAGATTCGGCCAGATCTCTTAAAGTTCAAACGGCTCCACCGGACATTCCGGCAGCGACCGCAAGAAAACCCGCCCATACCACTTCGTCAAGATCCGCGAATCGAGCACAACGACAATGCCTTCGTCCGTCTGGGATCGGATCAGGCGGCCGAAGCCCTGCCGGAACTTCAGCACGGCCTCGGGCAGCGAGTATTCCTTGAAAGGGTCCCCGCCCTTCTCCTTGATGCGCTTCAGGCGCGCCGCCACCACGGGGTGGTCCGGCACGGCAAAGGGCAGGCGGGTCAGGATCACGTTGCTGAGCGCATCGCCGCGCACATCCACCCCCATCCAGAAGCTATCCAAGCCAAACAGCACGAATCCCGCGTTCCGGCGGAAAGTCTCCAGCATCGACCGCCGCCCCATGTCCCCTCCCTGCGCCAGCAGCGTCAGTCCTTCCTTCTCCAGGGGGGCGCGCAGCGTGGCCGCCGTGCGCTTGAGCAGCTCGTCGCTGGTGAACAGCGCGAAGGCGCGGCCCTTGGTTTTCAGCGCCCAGCGCAGCACGCCCTTCGCCACCGCCTCGGCGAAGGCCTCCTTGTCCTTGGGATCCGGCGCGTTGGTGGCCACATGCAGGCGCATTTGCCGCGCGTGGTCGAACGGCGAACCCAGGCAGAGCATTTCGCACGCTTCGCCCGCGCCCAGCCGGTCGCGGAAATATTCCATCCGCCCCCCCACCGCCAAGGTCGCGCTGGTCAGGATCACGCTCGGAATCTGCCCGAACAGCGCCCCGCCCAGGACGGAGGCGACCTCGATGGGCGCCGAATGCAGCACGGGTTGCCGGCGCTTGCCTTCGCGCTCGATCCAATAGACGTGGTCCGGCAGCTCTTGCCCCAGGAAGGCCTCCAGCATCTTGTCCAGCGCGATGCCCGTGCCGCGCAGATGCCGCAGTTCCGCGCGCGATTCCTCGTCCTGGTCTTCCAGCTCCTCGATCAGCGTTCCCAGCCGCCCCGACAGTTCATGGATCAGGCCGGGCACTTCCGTCTGGACCGCCAACGGCCCGGGCACGGTCTTCTGGCTGTCGCGCGCGGAAAACCCCGCCGCCCGCGGCACCTCGTGGAACAGGTCCGACACCGCGTCCCACAGGCGCGTCGCGGTTTGCGCCGCAGGCCCCGCGCGCAGATATCCCAGCAACCCCTTGCCGGTGTCCGGCGTGAACAACCGCCGCAGCCAATGCTCGAAGGCATGCGGCGAAAGCCGGATGCCAAGGTGGTCGCTGGCGGTATCCTCCACGGTATGCGCCTCGTCCATCACCACCGCCGCCACGTCGGGCAGGAAGCCGGCCCCTTCGAGCCGCATCGCCAAGTCGGAAAACAGCAAGTGATGGTTCGCCACCAGCAGGTCCGCGTCGTGCATCTGGGCGCGCGCGCGCTGCAGGAAGCACCGCTTGCGCAGCGGGCATTTCGTCCCCAGGCAGTTGCCGTGCTCCGCGCAGACCGCGCCCCACGCCTCGGACGAAGGCGGACGGCGCATTTCCTGCACGCTGCCGTCCTCCGTCGCGTCGGCCCAGGCGCGGATGCGCTCCAAGTCCTCGGCGAGGCCCTCGCCGAACAGTTCGCGCTGGTGGCTGCGCGCGCGCGCCAGCCGGCGCAGGCACAGGTAGTTCATCCGCCCCTTCACCAGCACGGCGCGGAACGGAACGCCCAGGCGTTCCTTCAGCAACGGCAGGTCCTTGCCGACCAATTGCTCCTGCAGCGAAATCGTGTGGGTCGAAACCATCACCCGCTTGTTGGCGCGCTTGGCGTGCAGAATCAGCGGCACCAGATAGGCCAGGCTCTTGCCCACCCCCGTTCCCGCCTCCACGACCAGGTGCCGGTTCGATTCCAGCGCATCCGCCACCGCCCCGGCCATCTCGACCTGCTGCGGACGCGCTTCATATTCGAAATCCCCCATCGGGGCCCCCGCCAGCGCGCCCCCCTTTTCGAACGCCCCGCAGGCGATCTCCCGCAACGGGCGCAAATCCGCCGGATGCCCGTCCTGGATCGGTGCAATCAAAAGGCGGGCCCCCGGCTCATCATCCTCAATCGCGTGGCGCGCGGCGGACGGGTCTGCGCCCGCCACCGGCTCATTCGGCCGTCGCGGGGGCCGGGGTCCCGGCCACGGGCGCCGTCACCGGCGTCTCCGGAACCGCCGGCTCCATCAAGGGGGCCTCCGCGGCCGCCTTCTCTTGCCTCGCCTTCTCCCCCTGTGCCGCGATGGCCGCCAACGGGCCGTCCAGCTTGATGGTGGCCTTTTCCTTCAATCCCTTGATGTAGTCCGCGGTGGCCTTCTGCTGCACCTGGGCCTTCATCACCGCCAGCAGGCGGTCCTTGACCTCCTCGAACGAGAACAGCTTCTTCTCCTGCTCCCCGGTCGCCTTGATCACATGGAAGCCCACGGGCGACTCGACCACCTCGCCGATCGCGCCGATTTCCTGGCCATAGACCGCGTCCTCAAAAGCCTTCGCCTCCCGGCCGCGCGGAATCACGCCCAGCGCGCCGCCCCGCGGGCGGCTGATGCACTCCGAGACCTCGCCCGCCAGTTTCGCGAAATCGGCGCCTTCCAGCAGCGCCTTGCGGATGCCTTCCGCCTTGGCGCGCGCGTCCGTCTTCGCCGCCTCGTCGGCATCCGGCTTGACCCGCACGAGGATGTGCGAGGCCAGGCGCCCCTCCGGCTGCGTGAACTCCTCCGGATGTGCGTCGTAATAAGCCTTCGCGGCCTCTTCCGTCACGGCGGCGAGCGCGGCCTTGAGCGGCTCCGCCATCATCTTGTTCTTGAACAGATCCAGCCGCAGGTTCATTTCCAGCTCTTCGACCGGCAGATCCGCCGCCGCCATCAGCGTCGCCAGCGAGCCGCCCGGAAGCGCCCGCTCGAGATCCTTCTTGCCCTGCTCGATCTCTTCCTGCGTAATCAACACCCCCGAGCGGTCCATCTCCCCCCGCACCAGCTGCCGCACCACCAGGTTGTCCACCGCCTGCTGCAGCAGCCGCGCCTGGATCTGGGGAATTTGCTCCGCCGGCACATCCTTCGGCACATGCGAGAACAGGCGGGTCGCCTCCGCCTGGATTTGCGCGGAAGTGATGCCCGTCTGATCCACCCATACCGCGATTTCGGTGCCCGTTCCCCCGGGCGTCACCGTCTGCGCTTCCTTCTTCCCGCATCCCGCCGCCCAAACCAGTGCCAAAACCCCGATCCAACGAATGAATTGCGCCATGTCCGTCTCCCTTTCGCGATGCCGATTCCAAAACCAAATCAACGCCCCGCATTGTCGGCCAACCGCCTTGAAAATCAAGCTCCAATCCCGCCCCTTTGGCAAAATGGGGTTTCCCTCGCCGTCAAAATCGGTATCCTGCCGAAATTGGAACTCATAATGAAACCAACCGTCACCCTTTTCATCCCCACCAAGAACGAGATCGAGGCCATGCGCGTGATCATGCCCCAGATCGACCGTTCGTGGATCGACCAGATCGTGGTGGTGGACGATTCCACCGATGGCACCGCCGAATACGCCGAGTCCATCGGCTGCGATGTGGTCCGCCAGCAGGACAAGGGCCTGCGCGCGGCCTATGCCGAAGGCTTCGCGAAGGTTCGCGGCGACCTCGTCATCACCTTCAGCCCCGACGGCAATTCCCCGGTCGAGGCCATCCCTCGCCTCATCGCCAAGATCCAGGAAGGCTGCGACATGGTCATCGGTTCCCGCTACCTGCCCCCGGCCAAGAGCGACGACGACGATGCCATGACGGCCTTCGGCAACTGGCTGTTCACGCACACCATCAACGTGCTGCACGGCCACGCCTGGAGCCGGCCCTACACCGACGCGATGGTCATCTACCGCATCTATCCCACCCGCCTGTTCTACGAATTGGAACTCGACAAGCCCGAAGGCTACGTCACCGAAAAATGGTTCGGCACCTTGCTGGGCGTCGAGCCCCTGCTGTCCGTCCGCGCCGCCAAGCGCAAGCTGCGCATCGCGGAAATCCCGGTGGACGAGCCCGCGCGCATTGGCGGCGCGCGCAAGCTCCTGCCCTTCCGCTGGGGCGGCGCCTACATGGCCCAGGTCTGGCGGGAGCTGTGGTTCTGGAGGTAACGCGCATGCCGTCCCCTGCGGCAGCCCGGAATGGCTGGAACCCCGTGCTCTGGTTCGCGCCGCCCTTTCTCGTCGGCCTAGTCCTCCGTCTCTACGGACTATCCAGCCAGATCCCGCTCGACGACGAATGGCACTCGCTCAATTTCGTCTTGGACAAATCCTTTGTCGGCGTACTAACCACGCATGGACTCGGCGCCAACTGCATCCCGCAAAATCTCATCAACTGGATTCTGCTGCACACCGTTGGGTGGTCCGAACTCGCGCTGGCCCTGCCTTCGGTCTTGCTCGGCGTCCTCGGCCTTCTGATCTTCCCTTGGCTGGTTTCCCGGCTCGCCGACCGGACCGTCGCGCTTCTCTTCTCCTGGCTGCTCGCCATTTCCCCCGGCCTGATCTTCTATTCGCGCATCGCCCGGCCCTATTCGATGGTCCTGTTTTTCGGCTTTTGGTCGCTGCTCTGCCTCGCGCTCTGGACGCGCGAAGGCCGCCCCCGGCAGCTGCTCGCCTACGCCTTGTCCGGATTCGCCGCCATCTACTTCCACCTCTACGCCGCGCTCCCGGTCGGCGCCGCCGGCCTTGCGGTGTTCATTTCATCCATCTTCCCGCGAGGCAAGGGCACAGGCGCCCCGTGGATTTCCCCGCGGGCCCTTTCCGGGGCGGGCAGCTTGATGCTTCTCCTGCTCGTGGTCTTCCTCGGCCCCGCCCACTGGCGCAACCCCTGGTGGTCGCTCGCGCTGGGACAAGACCGCGTCACCGCGCAAGGCCTGTGGGATTTTCTATCCCTTTTGGCCGGCACGCGCTTCGTTCTCGGCAAGCTGCTGATCGCGGCGCTGGCCGGATACGGCCTGCACCTGTGGCTGAAAAAAGAATTCCGCATCGGTCTTCTTTTCCTTTCCGCCTGGGCCGCCTTTTTCCTGCTGCTGGCCTTCGCCACGCAGGACGGCATGCACGCCGGCATCCAGATCGCCCGCTACAACATCGTCCTGTTCCCCGTGGCCATGCTGATGGTCGCCGCGGGGCTGGAGGCGCTCTTCGCCCGTCTTCCGTCCGGCTTGCGCATCGCCGCGGGCATCCTTCTGATTGGCGGCCTGGTGGCCGGCAGCCCCCTGTGGCGAACGTTCGATCTGCCCAACAATTTCATGCACCATTCGGCCTTCCAGGATTCCTACGCGCCGTTCGACGAATCGCAAAGCCGCCTGCGCCTCCTGACTCCCATGCCGCAAATGCCGAAAAGCCGGATTGCCCCTTTTTACTTCAACCTCGCAGCGGCCGCCCCGGTCCGCGGTCTCATCGAATACCCCATGTACATCGGCGATCCGCTGAACCTCCACTGGTACACCCAGCACTTCCATCGCAAGCCCGTCGCCATCGGCTACGTGCCGGACTTTCCGTTTCCGCCCCTGCCTTCCAAGAACGATTTCATCTATCAGGCCACGCCCGCCGACTACGTGTTCAGCCGCACCCGCGAATTGGGGCTGGAGGGCAAGCTGCATTTCCGCAACCTCGTTCCGCTCACGGACGTGGCCCGCCTCCGCCGCGATTTCCCGGGATGGGTGCTCATCGTCCATCGCGACATCCTGCAGGAAACTCTCGGCATCCGGAACCGTGCCGGCCTGCATCCTCCCGAAATACTCGAAGCATCCCTGATTCGCACTCTTGGCGCTCCGGCGTTTTCCGACCGCCAGATCGTTGCCTGGCAAATTCCATAGTTGCGGGAGCGCCCATTCCCCCCGGTGC
>DMJA01000078.1 GCA_003451935.1 Verrucomicrobiota bacterium
CGAGCCCGTCTGGGCCATCGGCACGGGCAAGACGGCGACCAGCCAGCAGGCGCAGGATGTGCATGCCTTGATCCGCAAGGTGCTGGCCGAGTTGTACGACGAAACGGTGGCGCAAGGGGTGCGCATCCAGTACGGCGGCAGCGTCAAGGCGAACAACGCCAGGGAACTGTTCGGCATGCCCGACATCGATGGCGGACTGATCGGCGGGGCGGCGCTGGACGCCAAGTCGTTCATTGACATTGTCCGCGGCGCCGTCTAAAAGAAGGGCCTTTTAGATCGCAGGAGCAAGAAAGCATGTCCATTCTCATCAGCATTCTCTTGATTGTCGAGGTCCTCGCCGCGTTCTTGTTGATCGTGGTGATCCTGGCGCAGAAATCCAAGGATCAAGGCCTCGGCATGGCCTTCGGCAGCGGCATGGGCGAGAGCCTGTTCGGCAGCCGGGCCGGGAACGTGCTGACCCGCATGACCATCACGCTGTCGGCGGTGTTCATGGTGACGACCATCCTCTTGGGCATCCTGTTTGCCAATGGCAAGACGGGCAGCGGTTCCGTGATGGACAAGGCCGATCGCCAGATGCCGGTTGCTCCGATGGCGCCGATGGCGACGCCCCAGCCATCCGCTCCAATGATGGAGGGCGACGCCCCCATCGCCCTGCCGGTGGAAACACCTGCCGCACCCATGGCGCTACAGATGGGCGAGGGCGGAGAACTGGCTCCGGCCGAGGTCCCCGCCGTCGAAGAAGCGCCCGCCGCCCCGGCGGAAGCGCCGGAGGCCGCGCCGGCTCCCTAGGGCGTTCGGGTGAATCCCATTTGGTCGATCTCATCCCCGCGCAGGCGCTGCGCGGGGATTTTTCTTTTGGCGTCGCTGGTCGCGCTGCTTCTCGGATGCGGGAAGCCGCCGGCCGAGGCGCCAGACGGGATTCCGGCTTTGCGCCTGACGACGGCACGCATCCGCGGGTTTGACCCGGCGCACGCGGGGGACCAGGCTTCGGTGGTGGCGACGGGAAGAATCTATGAAGGTCTCCTGCAATACGCCTATTGGGACCGGCCGTACCGCGTGGAACCGCTGCTGGCCGCCGCGATGCCGGAGGTTTCCGCGGATCGCCTCGTCTGGCGCATTTCCCTGCGCAAGGGCATTTTCTTTTCCGACGACCCGTGTTTTGCCGCGACCGGCGGCAAGGGGCGGGAACTGGTCGCGCAAGACGTGGTCTATTCCCTCCTGCGCATCGCGGATGTAAAGGTCGGTTCGGGCGGCTATTGGGTTTTCCGCGGCAAGATCGCGGGGCTGGACGAATTCCGCGAGGCGAGCCGGAGCGCGGTGCCGACGGATTATGGACGCGAAGTCGAAGGCCTGCGCGCCACCGGTCCCCACGAGCTGGAAATCCGGTTGACGACCCCCTATCCGCAATTGCCCTGGGTGCTGGCCATGCCTTACGCCTTCGTCGTGCCGCGCGAGGCCGTTGAATTCTACGGCGCGGAATTCGTGAACCATCCCGTCGGCACGGGACCGTATGTGCTGGCCTCGGCGAAGCAAAATTATCGCTACGAATATCGCGCAAATCCCAAGTGGATGGAAACGGCCCGGGTGGAAACCATGCCCGCCCACGCCCCCACGCCCGATGCCGGAAAGGCCTTGCCGCTGGCGAAGAGGATCGTGGATTCGGTGGTCGGCGATCCCTCGACCGCGTGGCTGATGTTCTTGTCGGAGAAGCTGGATTTGACCGATGTGAGTCGCGACCAGTGGGACAGCATCATCACGGCGGAGAAGGAACTCCGGCCGGAGTTGGCGGAACGGGGCATCGCGCTGAGCAAGTCGCCGCAGATGTCCATCAGCTATGTCGCCTTCAACATGGATGACCCCGTGGTGGGGACGAACAAGCTGTTGCGGCAGGCGCTGACCTGCGCGTTCGATTCCGATGCCTGGATGGAGTTTCAGAACGGGCGGATGGTGAAGCCCAACGGTCCGGTGCCGCCCGGAGTGGCGGGCCACTCGGATGCAGAGCCTCCATACCGGTTCGATCTGGTGCGGGCCAAACGCCTGCTGGCGGAGGCCGGCTATCCCGAAGGCCAGGATCCCGCGACGGGCCGGCGGCTGAAATTGACGCTGGAATTGGGGGCGGCGGACAACCCCGAGGCGCGGCAGGCGGCCGAACTGCTGGCGAGCTTTCTGGAGCGCATCGGAGTGGTGCTCGAACCCAGCTACAACAACTGGCCCGCGTTTCTGCAGAAGATCGAGCGCCGCCAGGCGCAGATGTTCAGCCTGACGTGGATCGGCGACTATCCGGACGCGCAGAATTTTCTGCAGTTGTTCGCGAGCGAAAACGCCTCGCCGGGGCCCAATCGCGCCAACTACCGCAGCGACGAATTCGACCGGCTCTACCGCGAGCTGGTTGCCTTGCCCGAATCGCCCGGGCGCGAGGCGTTATGCCGGGAGGCGACCGCGGTGGTGATGGAGGATTGCCCGTGGATCCTGACGGCCCATCCGATGGCCTTCAGCGTGAGGCAGGCGCGCCTGCGCAACCACCAGCGACACGATTTTTCCTGGGGCATGGAAAAATACTGGAGCGTGGCGGATTGATTCAGCCGAGGGGCACTTGATGGACGGGCTTGCCGGCAAGGAAGGCCCGCAGGTTCTCGGCGGCAATGTCGATGAGGCGCTGGCGGGCGGCGGCGGTGGCCCACGCGATGTGCGGCGTCACGAGGCAGCGGGGCGCGGATAGGAGCGGATTGTCCGCGGCCGGGGGTTCGGTGGAGAGGGCATCCACCGCCGCGCCGGCAAGGCGGCCCGCGCGCAGGGCGGCGGCCAGATCCGGCTCGACGACAAGCGGTCCGCGAGCGGTATTGATCAGGAAGGCGGTGGGCTTCATCTGCGCGAGGCGCTCGGCATGGACGAGCCCCGCGGTGGAGGCAGAGAGGGGACAATGGAGGCTGACCACATCGCTATCGGCGAAGAGGCGGTCGAGCGTGGCGTATTCGACGCCATCGGGTGGCGGCGTGGAGTTGTCGCGGCGATGC
>DMJA01000015.1 GCA_003451935.1 Verrucomicrobiota bacterium
GCGGCGCGGCCGCGCCGCCCTCCGGCTCGTCCCACAGGGAGCCGTCCGCGTGGCTCGTGATTTTCGTGCGTTCCTGGATGCCCGTCAGCAGGCGGTCCGCCCCGCAGAGGCACACGCCGCGGCTTACGCTCCCGTGCTCGGAGAGCGTCTGCCCCAGCCTGAACGCCACCATGCAATGGGCCGCCGGATCCGTCTCCGCCGCCAGATGCCCCGCCAGCGCGCGGAACGACGCCGCGCCGTAGAAGTCGTCCGCGTTGATCGCCGCGAACGGGCCGGCGATTTCATGCCGTCCCGCGCGGATGGCGTGCGCCGTGCCCCACGGCTTGGCGCGGTCCGCCGGCACCGAAAATCCCGCCGGCACGTCGGACAGTTCCTGGAACGCGTAGGCGCAGGGGATGCGCTGCTCCCACTTCGCGCCGACCCTCTCGCGGAAGGCCTGCTCGATGTCGCGCCGGATCACGAAGACCGCGCGCCCGAAGCCCGCGCGCAGGGCGTCGAAGATCGAATAATCCAGCACGATCTCTCCGGAAGGCCCCACGGGGTCCATCTGCTTCAGGCCCCCGTAGCGGCTGCCCATCCCGGCGGCCAAGATCAATAAGGTCGGCTTTTCCATGCGTCCAACGATACCAAGACCGGATGGCGCAAGAAAACCTTTTCCCGCGCCGCAAAGGCGGGTACAGTGGAGAAAATTCAATTCAACCCAAGGAGCATCCATGAAAACCGCAATCCGGATCGTTTCCCTCCTGTCCCTGGCGCTCGCTTGCGCCCTCCCCGCCTTCGCCCAAGGTTCCGGCGATCAACAAGGCGCCTCCCAGCCCTGGATGAAGTTCGAGAAGGAACTTGGCCTGCAGACGACCTACTCCGTGGATGTGGTCATGCAGATGATGGGCATGAACATGAACTCCCGCACCATCCGCAACGGCGGCAAGACCCGCACCGAAATGACCATGCCGATGATGAACCTCAAGATGGTCGCGCTGGAAATCCCGCAGGGCGGCAAGTCCGTCTCCTATTCGCTGTTCCCCGACAAGAAGAAATATGTCCTCAACCCGGCCTCCTCCTCCTCTTCCTCCGCCGCGGCCACCCCGCCCAAGATCGAGGAGCTCGGCACCGAGACCTATGAAGGCGTTTCCTGCATCAAGCGCCGCATGACCATGGTCCAGGAAGGCGTCCGCAGCGAGATGATCATGCTGTTTTCGCCCAAGCAAAAGAACATGCCCGTCAAAATGACCATGAACGCCTCCGTGACGACCGCCCCCGGCCAGCCCGGCATGCCCATCCAATCCGTCATCCTCTTCAAGAACTACGACTTCTCCACCCCCGACGACAGCCTGTTCGCCATCCCCGCCGGCTACGTCCAGGCCGCCAGCATGCAGGAAATCATGATGGAAAGCATGCCGGACATGGGCGAAATGATGAAGCAAATGCAGCAGATGATGCCGCAGGAGTAGCCCGCCGCCGCCCCCCCTCGAGGCCGGCTGGAAACGGCCGGCCTTTTTTGCGCCCCTAATACACTTCCGGCACGAAATGCTGGTCGGAGAGCGGCGGCCGCACGTAGCCCTTGCGCTTCTGCCGCGGCGGGAGCTGGATCGGCGCTGGCGTCAAATCCTTGTACGGAATCTGCCCCAGCAGGTGGTGGATGCAGTTCAAGCGCGCCCGCTTCTTGCTGTCCGCGTTCACCACGTTCCATGGCGCCTGCGGAATGTCGCAGACCTCGAACATCGCGTCTTTCGCCTTGGAATAATCCACCCAGCGGGACCGGGCCTCCAAATCCATCGGGCTCAGCTTCCAGCGCTTGGTGGGATCCTCGATCCGCGCCTTGAACCGCTTCTCCTGCTCCTCGTCGGAAACCGAGAACCAGTACTTGACCAGGATGATCCCGGACCGCACCAGCATCCGCTCGAACTCGGGGCACGCCCGCAGGAAATCCTGGTATTCCTCCTCGGTGCAGAATCCCATCACATGCTCGACGCCGGCGCGGTTGTACCAGCTGCGGTCGAACAGCACCATCTCGCCGGCGGCCGGCAGCTGCGCGACATAGCGCTGGAAATACCACTGCGTCTTTTCCTTGTCCGTCGGCGTGCCCAAGGCCACGACCCGGCAGATGCGGGGATTCAGCCGCAGGGTGATGCTCTTGATCACGCCGCCCTTGCCGGCCGCGTCGCGCCCCTCGAAAATCACGACCACCCGCAGCCCCTTCTGCTTGATCCACTCCTGCAGCTTCACCAGCTCGACCTGGAACTTGGCGATTTCTTTCTCGTATTTCAGCTTCTTGGGCTTCCCGCTCCTCGCCTCTTCCACCTTCTGGTTCTTCTTCACGAGACACCTCCTGCTGCCCGGGCTCTTTTCATGCGCCTGCCGGCATCGTCATCCTACCCCCCCCGCCCGGGGCGTGAAAAGCCCAATTATTCCACCGCGATCTCCACGCGATCGCTCAAGCCCCGCGCCGTGCTGCACACGATCTGGTGCGTGCCCCGCTCCAGCGGCCAGAACAGTTTTTCGCCCGGGCGCGATTTCCCGACCAGCCGGTCGTCGACAAACCAATGGATGGCCTCGCCCGCGCGGTCGCTCGCGGCCTCGAGCGCAAGGCGCTGCGCGTCCACGTCCAGATCCGGCATCCAGCGGAACGCGCTGCCCCGCGCCGGCGCCAGGATGCGCACGGCCTCCGCCGGCTCCTCCGGCGCGGGCGCCGCGCGCCGCGCGAGGAACGAAGCCACCGGCGCCGGCCAGGCATCCTCCGGCCCGCCCCGATGCACCGGGCAGACCTCGTGCCGGGAAACTTTCGCGATGGCCCAGCCCGCCACCCGGTGTTCGCAGTGCGGCCCCGGCGCGCAACCGCTGACGGAGCACGCCGTTCGCTCCTCCACCCCCGCCGGCCGCGCAAACCACGGCCCTTGGTTGTCCGGATAAAGCCGCCGGAAAAGATCCCACGCAATGGGCGTTGCGGCCTTGCGCCCCACCAGTTCATCCGAAGGCGAGCCGTCCGGATTCCCTACCCAGACGCCGATCACGTATTCCGGATTCCACGCCACCGTCCACGCATCGCGCAGCCCGGCCGAGGTGCCCGTCTTCCATGCCATCGGCGGCAAGCGCACGTCGGCGGCGTGCCCTGTCGTGTCCATCGCGCGCTCCTCGCCGGAAAGCATGTCGCTGACCAGCCAGCAGGCCTCGGGCGAGAACACCGGTTTCGTCGGCGGCGGCTTCCCGGACTCCACGAACCGCGCCGGAGCCCAGCCGCCGCCGCGCGCCAAACACGCATAGGCGTTCGCGAGGTCGAGCAGGCGCACCTCCGCGTTGCCAAGCACCAGCCCGAGGCCATAGTGCTCCGGCGGCTGGTCGATCGTCGCAAGCCCCAGCTCGCGCAGCGTCGCCCAGAACCGCTCCTGCCCCGCCCGCCGCTCGATCTCGATCGCCGGCAGGTTCAGCGACGCCACCAAGGCGTCGCGCACGGTGACGAGCCCGCGGTAGTCCAGCGAGAAGTTGCGCGGATCAAGGTCGCGGAAACGCATCGGCACATCGGGGATCACCGTCTCAGGGGTCACGAGCCCGCGGTCCAGCGCCAGGGCGTAGGCAAAGGGCTTGAGCGTCGAACCCGCCGCGCGCGGGGCGGCCGCGCCGTTGACCTGCCCGGCCCCGCGCGCGGCGTAGTCGGGCGAGCCCACCAGCGCGCGCACCGCGCCTGTTTTCACCTCCAGCACCACCACGGCGCCGCCGTCGGACAGGCCGCCTTCCAGATGGCGGCGCAAAATACCCTCCGCGAGGCGCTGCAAATCCCCGTCGAGCGTCGTCCGTACGCTGGAATCCGCCGCCGCCCGCGCCGGCACGCCGACGAGGTCGCAGAAATGCGGCGCGCGGAACGGATATTTCCCCGGGCGCGCTTCCAGCGGCTGCGCCAGCGCCTCCGCGCGCTCCGGCGCGGTGATGAATCCGCAGGCTTCCATCCGCTCCAGCACGTAGGCCTGCCGCTTCTTCGCGCGATCGGGATGCCGATCCGGGCGCAGGCGCGACGGCGACTGCGGCACGCCCGCGAGCAGCGCCGCCTCCGCCAGGCTCAGCTGCGCCGCGCCCTTGCCGAAGTAGCGGCGCGCGGCGGCCTCGATGCCCACAATGTTGCCCCCGAAGGGAGCGCGATCCAAATACTGGCCGAGGATCTCGCGCTTGCCGTGGCGTCGTTCCATCTGCAGCGCGCGGAACGCCTCGATGGCCTTCGTGACAAGCGTGCGGCGGCGAGGCTCCGCCAGGCGGATCACCTGCGTCGAGATCGTCGAGGCCCCCGAAATGCGCCGGCCAAAAAACAAGTTCTGCCCCAGGGCCCGCGCAATCGCCAAAACATCCACGCCCGGATGCGACCAGAACCGACGGTCTTCCGCCGCCACCAAGGCCTTCGCGATCCAGTGGTCGGGCGATGGCTTGTAGCCGGGCCGGCAGTCGAATCCGCCCGCCGCCAGCTTCACCCGCAGCGGCTCGCCGTTGCGGTCCGTCAGCACTGCCGAGGTATCGAGCCGCGCCAGTTGATCCTCGGGGAACGGAATCCACCGTGCCGCCGCGGCAAACATGGCGACAAACATGAATGCACAGGCGGCCAAAGGTAGGGCGAGGCGTCCCCGCCGAGCCGGGCTGTTGGAACGGCTCACCCGGAGGGTTCGCCCTACCCGAAACCGTTGGAACCACCCGGGACTCACGGCAGCACGCGCACCTGCCCGCCCACGCCCACGCCGCGGATCTCCGGCTCGTACATGCCCGACACGACGGGCGCCGGCAGCGCGAAGGCGCCCGGCGTCACCGCCCGCACCGCGTAGTGGAAGGTTGCCTCGCCCTGGATCGATCCCGTGAAAATCAGCATGCGGTCATCGCGCGCGTCGCGGTGCTCGTCGAGCTCCTTCTTGTTTTTGAGCCACGCAAACTGCTGCGAGGTGGCCAAATTCGGATTCTCGATTTCCCACCCGGCCGGGAGCAAGTCCTCGATCACCATCTGGTCGAGCCGCCGGCCCTTCGTGTCCACGGTCAGCCGCACGACGATCAATTCGCCCTGCGGCCGCGCGGACGCGTCGATGGGCTGCCCGGCCATGTCGAGGAAATCGCGCCGGATGGAAATGTCCGCCGACAGCTCCGGCTCGGGGGTGGACGAGACGCCCTCGTACTGCGCGCTCAGGTACAGCTTGCCAGGGCCCTCGTTCTTCACGGTCGCCGCGCCGCCGGCGCCGGGCGGGAACGACCACGCCACGTCGTTCGTGCCCGCAAAGGTTCGGACGTCCCCGCCGGGCAGCGCCAGCGTCCCGCCGAAGGGCAGCTCCTCCTGGGGCAGATGCCGCGCCAGCTTGCCGAAGGCCAGCAGCGCCAGCGCGTCGTCCTGCGTGTTGCCCCAGTGCCCGTCCCGCTGCCGGTCGCGCAAATACTGCGCCAGCTTCGCCACGGCTTCGTTCTCCGGATCCACGTCGAGCCAGGCGGACAGCAGCAAGGCGGCGTCGCGCACGTCGCTGTCCAGCAGCCGGCCCGGCACGCGGGCCCGCAAAACCGGGAGCGGCAGGGATTCCATCAGCGGCAGCGCGCGCCGGGGCTCGCCAGCCAGCAGCAGCGCCGACGCCGCATGGGCGCGCGCCGCGAAGTTCAGCCGGGCGGACTGCTCGCGCAGGCGCGAATTCCAGCCCGCATCCGGTCGCCCCGCCAGCGCGAGGATGTGGCACAGGTAGGCCCGCGACTGCATCTCGATGATCCAGTCGTCTTCGCTGGCGTCGGTCGGCATCGCGCGGTCCAGGCAACCCCGCACCCAGCCCAGCGCCGCATCGAGCCGGTCGGCGGGTACATCGAAGCCCGCCGCCTTCGCCTCCGCGAGGAAATGCGTAGCGTAGAGCGAAGCGCCCTCCGCCACGCCGCGCGAGAACGGCCACATCGAAAACCCGCCGTTTTCCTGCTGCATGGAAAGGATGCGCCGGATTCCCGCCACGACCCAGGCCTCCACGTCGCCGATCGCGCGGTCGCCCGGCAGCATGCGCGCCGCCCAATCCGCCGCATAGAGTAGCGGAAACGCCCCCGACGTCGTCTGCTCGAGGCATCCGTAGGGATAATGCATCACGTAGTCCAGCGCGCGGCCCATCTGCAGCGACGGCATCGCCGACAGCACGCCCGACATGGAAACCGACGCGGGCAGCCAGTCCGCCGGCGGCTCGATCGTCGCGCTCTCGCCCGCCGCCAGCACGCGGCTGGCCACGGCCACGCGGGAACCCGCCGCCGGCCGCACCGCCAATTCGATCGTCTCGCGGTACGAATCCGGGCCCGCGTCCACTTCGATCGTGCAGAGCGCCTTGCCCGGCCCCGGGCCCGCCACGAGCGGCAGCCCCGCATTCGTGGAACCGCCGGCCGGAATTTCAAACGCCTGGTCGGCCGTTTCAACTTGAAGCGGCCCGCCGCAGGTCGCGCGCACGGTCACGGACATCGCCGCCTGGCTCTCATTGTAGAGCGCGACCGATGCCGCGCAGCGATCGCCAATGGTCAGGAACCGTGGCAGCGCGGGCTGCGCGATCAAATCGCGCTTCACCTTCGCGGCCGTCGAGGTCGATCCCGTCTGCGTGGCGTTGTACGCCACCGCCATGAGCCGCAACTCCCCGCTGAATTCGGGCAGATCCAGCCGCACCGCCGCCTGCCCGTTCGTGTCCAGCGGCAGCGCCGCCTGCCACAGCGCCACCGGCTTGAACCGGTTGGCCTTGATGGGATTCAGCCGCCGCCGCATGGCGTCGCCGCCGTCGCCGCCGGGCACGGGCACGCCTTCCATCTGGTCCTCGGTCACCGGCATCAGCTCGGCATAGAGGTCGTAGGCGGCCACACCGAGCCAGCGCAACGCCGAGAAAAGCTCATCGGGGTCGGGCGTCTCGAAATCCGTCAGCATGCAGATCGCCTCGTCCACGGCCATGACCGTCACCGCGCCCTGCGCGGGCTTTCCTTCCGCATCGCGCACGGTCACGGTGCCGGCGAGCGGCGCCTGCGGCCGCGCGACGGCCGGGGCCTCGATCGACACTTGCAGCCGGCCCGCGGGCCGATCCACTGGCAGCGCGATCGCGCCGATCGCCCGGTGCGCGCTCCAGACCGCTTCCGCCTGCGCAGGCCGGATCAGCGTCAGTGCGCAGTATGCATTGGGCGCGTACGCCGCTTCGACGGGCACTTCGAATTCGGCGGTGTTCTTCTCCAGCTCGACCAGGCGCGCGTTGCGCACGCGGTCGGTCTCGATCGTCAGCAGCGCGGGGCCCGCGAACGGCGCGCGCACCTGCAGGCGCGCCGTCTCGCCCGCGACGTATTTTTCCTTGTCCCACGCCAATTCCACCCGGCCCGGCTTTTCGCGGCTCCAGGCCACCCATTCCGAATCCGCCGAGCCGGCATGGAACGAAATCCGCGTGGACGCGCCCGAGGCGGAATCGGTCGCCGCCGGCATGTACTCGCCCGCGCCGTCCACCGCGAAAGCCCAGTCGCGGGGCTCGCCGCCGGCTTCCGTCGTGTCCTTGCGGATCTCGACGACCTGCCGCTCGGATTTCCATTCGTAGCGGCCGTTGGAATTGCGCCGCAGCACGGAATTCCATGTCACCCGCGACAGCGTCATGACCAGCGGCTTGCCTTCGGCAACGGGCGCCCCGTCGGGCGCGACCTCGGCCACGGCCACGCGCTGGGTCTCGCCCGCGCGCACCGCGCCCTCCCACGCGGCTTTCAGGCCGACGTAGAACGGATACGGATCGAGCATCGAGGTGGCGTAGGCCGTCACGGCGCGGCCGCCGGTTTCCATCACCGTCGCCTGCTGCACCATCTGGAGCGCCGCGGGCGGACGCCACGCGGCGCGGCTCTCCGCCTCGAATTCGGCAGCCCCGTCGGCATCCAGCGTCTTCGTTCCGAGGTTGCGGCTCACGGCCTCGAACGCCTTCTCGTCGTCGCCGAACGTCCAGCCGGGCCAGTTGGACGGCGCGAACGGCGCGGCCTTGAAAGTCGCCGCGCCGCTGGCCTTCAGCCCGCTCGCCGCGCGCCCGAACAGGTGCGCCGCGCGCACTCCGAACCCCAACATGTCGCCCGCCTGGCCGCGTCCTTCCGGCGGCTTGATTTCCACGCGGATCTGCGGCGGCACGAAATCTTCCAATGCGACGGAGGTTGCGCCCAGCACGCTGAATGTGCCAGGCATCGCCAGCTCCAGCCCGTAGCGGCCCGTCGGCAGGTAATCCGGCATTTCCACTTCCGCCTTGGCCGATCCGTAGGCGTCCAATTCAACGGGGATGTCTCGGAAAATGCGCCCGTCCGGACGGCGCACGCGCAACAGCGCGGGGAACGGCTCGGGGGCCTGCATCTGGTCGTCGCGCGCAATCGCCTGCATGAAGATCTTTTCGCCGGGACGGTACACGCCGCGGTCGCTGAACACCGCCGCCTCTATTTGCCCTGGCTCCAGATATGCATTCCCGCCAAGCCCCTCTCCTTGGTCCACGCGCGTGCGCGCCAGATCCACATAGGACAGGTCGCCGTCCAGCTCCGCCACGACGACGAAGGGCTCCGCGCCCTCGCCTTGCTCCCATTTCAGGTTCGCCAGGCCGCGCTCGTCGGCCGTCCCGCGCGCCAGGACCTGGTTATTGCGCGCATAGACCGTCACGGCCGCGCCCGCCGCCGGCTGCGCCGTGCGCAGCGAATTCACCCACACCAGCGCGCCGCCGCCAAATGTCCGAGCCGCAATGCCCAGATCGGTCACCACGATCAGGCGGCTGTCGCCGGAAGCGCCTTTGCCGCCGACTTCCAGCCAATAGACGCCGCGCGGCTCGCCGCCCGCCAGCGCGCGCAGATCCACCGCGCCGCGCGCGGGCTCGCCGTTCTTCGCGGCCGCCAGCGCGTTGGTCAGCTGGCGCGTCGCGCCCGTCAATTCGCCCGAGGGATCGTACCAGGCCGATTCGCGCCGGGCCCATTCCACGAGGTTGTTCGCGAACAACGGGCGCAGCCGCGCGACGTATTCCTCCAGGTTCACCGCGGCCACCGGCACCGAGAGGGTCCCGCGCGGCGAAAGATAGCGCCCCGGCGACTCCACCCGCACCGCCGGCTTGGGCATCGGGAACTGGATGGTTCGGCGGATCTCCTTCGGAAGGCTCGAGCCGTTCGCCGCCGGCAGCCCCTGCTTGAAGGCCACTTCGTAGATATCCCCCGGCCTGAACTTGCCCCGCAGCACCAAGCCGCTGCGCCACCAATCGTCCACGGCTTCCACCGTGTAGTCCACCGCCGGTTCCACCGAAATGAAATCCTTCAGGCCGTTCGCGTCCGGAAACGAGTTGAAATCCGCCCAGAGCTCCGGCAGCTCGAACGACGATGCCTCCGCCTTGATTTCGCGCAGCTGCAGGTTCATCTCCATCTTCAGCGAGCCGCGGCGCGGCACGTCTTCGGGCTTCGATTCGCCCGCGGAAGGCAACCCCGGCTTCAGCGCGTATTCCAGGGTCTCCGCCAGCACCGGCTCCGTCTCCACCATCACCGCGCCCTGCCCCATGGCACCCAGCAGCCAATATTCCACGTCGCCCTGCCCCGGCGCGGACAGCTGGAAGAACCGCGTCAACTGGCTGCGGTCCGGCTCGTCGCTGAACGTCAGCCGCAGCGTCACCGCGCGTTCCGGCGACACATCCACCTGCTCCACGCTGCGCAGGCGCAGGATTTTTTCGACCGGGCGTTCCGGCCTGGCCGCCGGCGCCTCGGCGACCGACGCGGGCGGCAGCGGGCGCGAAGTCCATTTCCACACCCCGTAGGCATTGACCAGCAGGAACGCCACGCCCAGCCAGAACCAGCGCCCCGCGCCGCGCCGCATCGCCGCGGGCGCGGCGATGGCCGCCGCTTCCGCCGCGGCCTCGGCCGCGGCCTCCGCGAACGTCTCCGGCGGATCCATCTCCGCCAGCACGCGCTCCACGACCTCGAGGCCGATTTCGCCACCCTCCGTCTCCAGCCGGCGCAGGGTTTCGCCGATCTGGTCCCGCAGACCCGCCACGATTTCCTTGCGCACGCCCGCCGGCTTGTGCCCCAACTGCTTCTCCACCGCGGCGAGATACGTCTCGACCCGCCGCCCCGCCGCCTCGCTCCATTTCATGATCCGGATTCCTTTTCCTTGTCGGACTTCAATTGCTCCAAAGCGTTCGTCAACATCGGCCAATACGCGTTCATCTCCGCGAGGCGCACCTTGCCCCGCGGCGTCAGCGAGAAATAGCGGCGCGGCGGACCCGCGTCCGACGGCACGTCGCGCGACTTCAGGAACCCCTCCTCGCGCAGCCGCCCCAGGATCGGATACACCGTGCTTTCCGAGACCGACAAGTCCTCGATGCGCTTCAGCGCCTGCACGATCTCGTAGCCATAGCTCTCCCCGCGCCGCAGCACCAGCAGCACGCAGTACTCCAGCAGCCCCTTCCGCAGCTGGGTGATCCACCCGTCGATCATGGACTACTCCGCATCATGTATTACGCAATACATAATACCGGAGGCCCTGTCAAGCCCCGCGACAGGACCGCGCCCGGATTTCGCCTGGATCCTGTTGCCGGCATTTGTAAATCCCGGTCTCGGTTATTATAATAAGCGAGACTCATATTCTTGATGTTTATAGGAATCCTGTTGATTTTGTCGATTCTGCTTAGTCTCGCTTATTATAATATGCGAGACTCGAATTTCCAAGAGACGGGCGATTTTTCGGCAGATGGTTCAGGGAGATGGATCCGGCCACGGCCAACTGCCGTTGCGCGCGCCTCGACGACCGCGGGCCAAGGCGGCGCTACGAAGCAATGAATTCGCCGGTGCGCATGCCTTCGCGCTGGCGCGCGGACCGGAACGCGCCGCGGATCTTTTCCTTTGCGTCCAGCGGGTTGCGCAGGCCGGCCAGCTCCAGGCGCGGCGCGGTGTCGTCGGTCGACAGCACCACGACCGTCCCCACCCTCAAGATCCGGTCGAGCACGCCTTGGCTGAGCATGACGTCCTTCACGCGGAACAGCTCGACCTCTTCCAGATGCTTCGCGACCAGCCCCTTCTGCACAAAGAGGCGCTGGGTCGTCAGCCGGTAGCGCGTGGAGGCGATCAGGTACCAGAGGCGCAACAACAGAATCAACCCCAACCCCAAAGCCGGGAGCAGCGCGATGCCCCAGAGGAGCAGGCCCAGATGCGCCCGCGCCGCCGGCTTCAGCTCGAAAATCGTTGTCTCTTCCTGCAGGTTCTCGTCCATGGCACCCCTCTCATCGGCCCACCGTTTTCGCGGCCATTTCGCGGGCAAAGACCGGCAGGCGCGGATCCCGCGCGCCCATCACCAGGATCGTATCGCCACCGCGCGCCGCGCCCACCAGATCCGCGCCCAGCGCCTCGTAGTTTCCGGCCAGCTCCACGTTCACCCCGCGCGCCTTCAGTTTTTCCGCCAGAACATCCGAATTCAAGGATCGGTCCGCACTGCCACCCGCGTCGTACACGGGCAAGAGCCACAGCTTGTCCTGCGGGCGGCAGACCGACGCGAACGCATCCGCCAGCGGTCCCATCATCGCGCGCAACGGGCCGTAGCCATGCGGACGCCACGCGCCCAGCACGCGGTTTTCTGGCGCGGAAACCGCGGCCCACGCCGCCGCGATCTTGGCGGGATTGTGGCCGTAGTCGTCCACCACCCGCACGCCGCCGCCCGCATCCACGCGCTCGAGTCGCCGCTGGATGCCCCCGAATCGCGACAGCGCCTCGGCGATCTTCTCCGGCGCGTAGCCCAACTGCGCGCACAGCTCCGCCGCCAGCAGCGCGTTCAGCGCATTGTGCGCGCCGGGCTGCCGCACCGACAGGTTCAAACCGCGCCACGACACTCCGAACGTGTCGCCGGACCGTTCGGGCTGCGCGGCAACTTCGATGATCTTGGCCTTTTGTTTTCCCAGGATCGACGCAACTCCGGCCCCGCACACAAGGCCCGTCTTCACCTGCCCCGCGTAGGCGCGAAACAAGTCCTGCACCTCTTCCAGCGTGAAATGGTCCTGGGAGATGTTCGTCAGGACCGACCACTCCGGAAAGAAATTCAGCAGCGAGCGGTCGCTTTCGTCCACCTCGACCACCCACGGGGCATCCGCGCCGCCCCGGCGCACATTGCCGACATGCCGCGCATCGGCCCAGTCCACCAGCGCGCCGCCATTGATCACCGTCGGATCCGCGCCAAGTTGCTCCAGCGCCCAGCCGAGCATGCCCGTCGTCGTAGTCTTGCCGGCCGTGCCGGCCACGGCCAGCACCGTGCGCCCCTTGGCTAGATTGGCCAGCATCTCCGCCCGGTGCCGCAGCGGAACACCGGCCTTCTTCGCCGCGGTGAAATCCGGATTCCCCTCCTCGATCGCCGTGCTGTAGACCACGGCCTCCGTGCGGGCATCCACGGCCGAGCCGTCTTGCCTCGCGATTTCCACGCCGGCGGCGCGCAGCGCGTCGAAAACCGGCAGCGGCTGGCCTTGATCGAAGAAGCGGTCGGAGCCGGTCACGCGCGCGTGCGTCCAG
>DMJA01000252.1 GCA_003451935.1 Verrucomicrobiota bacterium
ACCACCAGATCCTTCACGCCCACCAGCGCGGTGAGACGCCCTTCGCTGACCACGATGTTGCGGGAGCCATCCAGGATCTCCACGTCGCCGGTCGAGGCGTTCCCCTGCCCGTCTTTGGGCAGATGGGCCTCCAGCGCCGGCCACGACCCCACGTCATCCCAGGCGAAGGTGCCCTTGCAGATGACGATGTTCGGGGCTTTCTCCATCACGGCGTAGTCGATGGATATCTTTTCCAGCGCCGGGAAATCCTTTTCCAGGGCGGCCTGGAACGCCCCGTCGGAGTCGCACCGTGCCCAGATGTCGATTTTTTCCGCGAGCACGGGGCGGAATTCGGCAAAGGCCTTCTGGATGCTCCGGAGCGACCAGGCGAACATGCCGGAGTTCCAGGCATAGCGCCCCGTGGCCAGATATTCCTTGGCGGTCTCGACGCCAGGTTTTTCGACAAACCGCTTGGCGTGAAAGAATTCAATGCCGCCGGATTCCTGCCATCGGTCGCCCGCTTCGATGTAGCCGTAGGCGCTACTGGGTTCCGAGGGCGAGATGCCGATGGTCATCAGCACGTCGTGGGCCGCGCACAATTCCATCCCGCGCGTCAGGGTGGCGCGGAACGCCGGCAAATCGCCGATGATATGGTCGGCCGTCAGCACGCAGAAGACGGCATCCGGATCGCGCCGCTTGATCCAAGCAGCGCCGGCGGCGATGGCGGCGGCGGTGTCGCGGCCCACAGGCTCGCCCAGCACGCCGACGGGACTCCCCTCCCCCAGCAACTCGCGGATCGGCTCCACGAGCGATTGATTGGTGACGATCAGGATCCGTTCCGGCGGCACGAGGCCTTCCAGCCGGTCCACGGATTGGAGAATCAAGGGCTTTCCGCCCGCCAGAGCCAACAACTGCTTGGGGCGGCGGGACGTGCTGAGCGGCCAAAACCGCTCGCCCTTGCCGCCGGCCATGATGATCGCATACGCATGTTGCAGGCTAGCCATAACGCTCCCGGATTTTCAACAGATCGGAACTCTTTTCGCCGGATTTTCCACACTGTGGAAAAAAGTTTTCCATAGCATGGAAAATCCGGCCCTTATTTTTCCATTGTGTGGAAAACGGTTCCGGCCGCGCGCCCCTAAAACCGTTGCCGAGTAGCACCGACCCGAGGAAAAACGCCATGGACAACCGACCCGATGCCATCCAGATCCGCGGCGCCCGCACCCACAACCTCGCCGGGTTCGACCTCGACCTCCCCAAGAACCAGCTCATTGCCATCACGGGCGTTTCCGGCTCCGGCAAATCGTCGCTCGTCTTCGACACCCTCCACACCGAGGCCCAGCGGCAGTGGATCGAAACCTTCAGCAGCTTCGCCCGCCGCTTCCTCCCCAAGCTCTCGCGGCCCGATGTGGACGACATCCTGCACCTGTCCCCCTCCATCGTCATCGACCAGGCCGCCATGGGCCGCACCCTCCGCTCGACTGTCGGCACCGCCACCGAAGTCGCCACCTACCTGCGCATGCTCTTCTCCCGCCTCGGCGAGCCCCAGATCGGCCCCTCGTTTTTCTTTTCTTTCAACGTCCCCGCCGGCATGTGCCCCGCCTGCCAGGGCCTCGGACGCCAGATCGCCATCGACGAGACCAAGCTTATCGACCCCGCCCTCTCCCTCCGCGAGGGCGCCATCACCCACCCCGACTGCAAGGTCGGCGGCTACCTCTGGCGCGAAATCGCGAACTCGGGCCTCTTCGATGTGGATCAAAAACTCGCCGACTATCCCCCCCAACTTCTCGACCTCCTCCTGCACTCCGAAAAGAAGCAGATCGAGCGCGAAACCGCCGGCGTGGCCCACCACCAGACCTTCGAAGGCATCGCCACCCGCCTCGGCCGCTACTACCGCAACAAGGCCGACGAACAAGCCCCCGAGGACGAACGCACCCCCTACGAGCGCTATCTGGTCTATCGCGACTGCCCCGATTGCGGCGGCACCCGCCTCAATCCCCGCGCCCGCTCCGTCCGCCTCGCCGGGCGCACCCTCGTGGACTTTTGCGACCTGGAGCTCCGCGACCTCCGCGAAGCCCTCGCCGAAATCCACGATCCCGTCGCCGCGCCGATCGTCCGCAAGATGCGCCGCCTCCTCGGCCACCTCGTCGACACCGGCGTCGGCTATCTCTCCCTCTCCCGCAGCGTCGCCTCGCTCTCCGGCGGCGAAAGCCAGCGCGTCAAGCTCGCCCGCCAGCTCGACTGCGACCTCTCCGGCCTCCTCTACGTCCTCGACGAACCCTCCATCGGCCTCCACCCCCGCGACACCGACAACCTCGTCCGCATCCTTCGCCAGCTCCGCGACAAGGGCAACACCGTCCTCGTCGTCGAGCACGACCTCGACCTCATCCAGGCCGCCGACCACGTCGTCGAGATCGGCCCCGCCGCCGGCCGCGCCGGCGGCCACCTGTGCTATTCCGGTTCCCTCGCGGGTCTCAAGGCCGCCGACACCCCCACCGGTCGCGCCCTCCGAGCCGGACGCGCCGCCGGACGCCGCGAGCGGCGCCCCTGGACCGAGGCCTACGAAATCCGCGGCGCCGCCGTCCACAATCTGAAAAACATCGACGTCTCGATCCCCAAGCATGTCCTCGTCTGCGTCACCGGCGTCGCCGGCAGCGGCAAGAGCTCCCTCATCCACGAGGTCTTCGCCAAGCAACATCCCGATTGCGTCCTCGTGGACCAGCAATCCATCGGCCGCAGCAGCCGCTCCAACCCCGCCACCTGGCTCGGCATCTTCGACGCCATCCGCAAGGAGTTCGCCGCCGCCACCGGCGCGCCCCCCGCCCTCTTCAGCTTCAACTCCAAGGGCGCCTGCCCCGAGTGCAAGGGACTGGGCTTCCAGCGCATCGAAATGAATTTCATGGACGATGTCCGCGTCGAATGCCCCGCCTGCCAGGGCCTCCGCTACACCCCCGAAGCCCTCGCCTTCCGCCATTGCGGGAAGAACATCGCCGACATCCTTGAAATGACCGCCCGGGAGGCCGCCGAATTCTTCGCGCACCCCGACGTCCGGAAAAAACTCGACCTCCTTGAACGCGTCGGCCTCGGCTACCTCCATCTCGGCCAGCCTCTCTCCACCCTCTCCGGCGGCGAATGCCAGCGCCTCAAGCTCGCCCTCGAACTCTCCCGCCAAGGCCGCCTCTTCATCCTCGACGAACCCACCACCGGCCTCCACCCCGCCGACGTCGACGTCCTCATGCGCATCCTCGACAGCCTCGTCGACCACGGCAACTCCGTTGTCGTCATCGAACACAACCTCGACGTCATGGCCCGCGCCGACTGGATCATCGACCTCGGCCCCGAGGGCGG
>DMJA01000024.1 GCA_003451935.1 Verrucomicrobiota bacterium
GTCAGATGCACCGAATCGCAGATGCGCCCTAGGGCTGGGGGATGGATTCGCGGACGCCGTGGGGGTTGGGGCCGGTGATGCCGGGCTGGAAGCCCAGGCGGAGGAGGACGATGACCGGCCAGGCGGCCAAGACGGCGGCGGTGGCGATCCAGATGCGGGGGGGGACCTTGGCCATGAGGTCGCCGCCCACCCAGAGCCAGACGAAGGCCGGGAGGACGATCTGGAGCAGGTTGGCGCCGCTTTGGCCGATGTCGTGGAAGCGGTGGGAGAGGACGAGGAGGACGAGGTAGAACGCCACGGCGACGACGGGGACGGCGATGCCCGCAGGGACGCGCGGCGGGGTCAGCAGTCCGTTCCAATAGGCCAGGGCGAGAAGGACCAGCAGCGGCAGGATGCGGACGGCGTAGGCGGCGCGTCCGGTGCGCCGGTTGAACTGGTTTTCGACGGCGAGGCAGCGCTGTTTGATCCAGAGCTGGCGGGGGATGGGTTGGTGGGCTTGATGGTCCGTCATGGAGGGACTCCTATTTTCCGGCGGCGGGGGATTCGGCCTTGTCGGCCTTGTCCTGCGCCTTGTTCAAGGTCTTGGCTTCGGCGAGCAGGGCGCGAGCCGGGGTTTCCCGGCCTTTCAGGTTGATGGCGTTCTGGGCGTTTTCCATGGCGGCCTTGGCCTCGCCGGCGGCGAGGGCGGCCTTGGCGGCCTCGACGTAGCGGTCATGGAGGGTCTCCACGATCTGCAGGGCGTCGGCGTGGCCGGGCACCAGGCGGAGCACGCGCTGGGCTTCCTCGGAGGCGCCCTTGTCGTTGCCGGCCTGGAAGGCGTCGCGGGCGGCGGCGGCGTAGTGTTCGACGGCGAGGGGCTTCATGGCGCGGTATTTGGCGATGCCGGTGGTGAAGCCGCCGAGGACGAGGAGGACCATGAAGGCGATGACGGCGCGGCTGGCGCGGGGCTTTTTCTTTTGCCGGAGGAGGAGGGAGAGCATGGCGCAGCCGCCGAAGAAGGCGAAGCAGGTCATGATGCCGAACCAGACGGTGTAGTTGCCGGGCAGGGAGACGTCGAGCATGAGGCCGGTGATGAAGAGGCCGAGCGCGGCGCCGTAGTACTGGAAGGAATCGATGACGCCGGAGGCGAACCCGGCCATCTTCTTGCCGCCGATGTCCACGGGGGCGGCGGCGCCGACAATGGAGTGGGTGCTGTTGGCCGTGATGGCGATGAGGACGAGGAAGAGGCAGCCGAGGAGGATGCCGGAGGTGGTGGGGCCGATGATGCCGAGGGCCATGACGGTGGTGGCGGCGGCGATGACGCAGGCCTCGCCGTAGTAGAGGACCATGGCGACGGGGTAGCGGTTGCCGCGGAAGAAGCGGTCGGAGGCCCAGCCGGAGAGGACGGAGCCGCAGACGGCCACGATGGGCACGAGCACGAGCGTGAAGCTGGCGATGAGGGGCAGGTTGGTCTTCATGTTGAAGCCGAGCACATCCTCGAAGTAGAGCGGCGAGAGCTGGTCGGCGGCGTGGCGGACGGCGCCGGTGCAGCCGTAGGCCACCGCGTAGAACCACACCAGCGGGTTCGAGAACACGAACTTGAACGATTCCAGCACGGGGACGGTGGTGCCGGCGGAGTTGTCCACGTCGTCCTGGATGCTGCCGTGGAAGCCCGCGTCGTCGGGCGATTCCGCGGAGACGAAATAGAACCAGATGGCGACGAGGCCGAGGAAGATGGGAGGCAGGCAGAAGAGCATGCGCCACTCGCCGGGGCCGACGACCAGGGCGAGGAAGCTGAAGCCGGCGAGGATCCACGGGGCCAGCATGGAAATCATGGCCTGGCCGGACTGGATCATGAAGCCGAAGATGCCGGAAAACAGGCCGCGTTCCTCCTTGTTGAACCAGGCGGCGTTGATCTTGACCATGCCGGGGGTGCCGGCGGCCTGGATGTAGCCGTTGACCATCCACATGGCGGCGAACGCCGCGAAGGAGGAGGTCCACGGCGAGAAGCCGATGAGCAGGTTGATGAGGATGGAGCCGATGGCGCCGATCAGCATCGAGGCGCGGCCGCCGATGCGGTCGCAGAAGAGGCCGTTCAGGAGCTGCCCGGTGCCGTAGGCCAGGGAGAACCAGGCGGCGAGGTTGGCGATGTCGCCCGTGGACCAGCCGAATTCCACGCGCATGCCCGCGCCGGCGAAGCGGAAATTGTAGCGGCACATGTAGAACATGGCGTACATGAGGCCGACGGTGAACCAGTTGAGGCCGCGGCGCGTCTTGAATCCCAGGGGATGCCGGTGCTGCTCTTTCCATTCCAGTTTGGCTTCGGGGGCGATGGTCATCTGGTGATTCCTCTGTAGTGGACCGGGGCTTCGTCTTCGGCGGTTTCGTCGCCGGAAGATGTGCCGGATTTCTCCGCGCCGGGCAAGGCTTTTCCTTCGAACCAGACGCGCCGGTTCTTGAAATCGAGCGTGACGGCGGCGCGGGCGAGGAGGCCCAGGCCCAGGCGCGCCGGAAAATCCTCCGGCAGGCCCAGCGCGGCATGCGCGGCGATCCCGGCCTCCTCGATGGCCCACGCCCCGAGGACGAGCGTGCCGGTGGCGCCTGCGGGGACTTCGCCGGGGACGGCGAGGTCGAAATCGCCGGCGGTGTCGATCACCAGCGTGACGGGTTCGCCATCGAGNNCGGCCTGGATGGCGGGGCGTCCGCGCCAGTCCCGCATCGGCAGGTTGGCGAGGACGGCGCCGGCCGGGCGATAGGTTCCGGACGAGGAGAAGCCGACCGAACGGCCGGGGAAATCGAAGCGGACGTAGCCGGCGAAGGATTGCAGCAGGGACGCGCCGACCACGGCGGGCATGCGCCGGGCCTGCGTGAGGCCGGGCGCCGGCGGGGCGCCGGGGCGGCGGTCCGCCTCCTCCTCCGCCACGCGGGCGAGGGGGCCGAGTCCGCCGCGGGCGGGCGGCACATGGAAGACGGGGTATTCGACATGCAGGGTGTCGAAGATGAGCGTGTTGCCCGCGCCGGCATAGCCGGGGATGTCCGCGACGACATGGTCCGCATATTCGCCGAGGGGCGGCTTGAAGGCGCGGAAATCCAGGGCCCGGAGGGAGGACATCACAGCCCAGTTCTGGCGCGCGGAGGAATCCAGCAGGACGGGGAATGGGCGGTCGGCCAGGGGCGTCTCGAGGTTCACGACGGGCCGCGGGCTGTTCCGGGGCGAAACGAAATCCAGTTGCGCGGTCCGCTCGGCATGGGGGCGGTTGGCGTTCGCAAAGCGGGTGCCGGCGGGAGCCGGATAGATCGTGATGCCCAGTTCGCGCGCGTCGCGGCCGCTGGCGAGGAAGGGGTCCAGCTCGTTCTGCGAAAGGGGCGTTTGCCGCAGGGGCGGCGGGGCGGCGCACCCCGCGGCGAACAGGAGGGCCATGGCCAGCGGGAACCGGATGGAGGATGGGGGAATCATGCCGAAGCCGCACTATCGCAAAGGAGCCGGGGGGAGGCAAGGCGGGAAAGGCGCGTCTTTCGCTTGACGGGCGGGGCGCAGCTTCCCTTAATGTCCCGACAATCGTTCCAAGCCAAGGAGTCGGATCATGTGGGTATTGCGTGGATTGCTGGGGATGGCGGTGCTGGTCGGCCTGGGCTGGCTGCTGAGCGAGAACCGGCGGCGGGTGGACTGGAAGGGGGTGGCGTGGGGCGTCGGCCTGCAGTTCGCCTTCGCGCTGCTGCTGGTGAAGGTGCCGGTGTTCCAGCAGGTCCTGGCGCAATTGAACCGGGTGGTGCGCGCGGTGGAGCGCGCCAGCCACGAGGGGGGGGCGTTCGTGTTCGGCTATCTGACGGGCGGGGAGGCGCCGTTCGCGCTGAAGGAGGGATTCGCCGCAGCGCCCTCGCTGTTCTTTTTCGGGCCGTTGATGATGCTGATCGTGGTGGGGGCGCTGAGTTCGGTGCTGTTCCATTTCGGCATATTGCAGAAGATCGTCGGCGCGTTCGCGCACCTGCTGCGGCGGACGATGGGGCTGGGGGGCGCGGAGGGGGTGGCGGTGGCGGCCAACGTGTTCATGGGGCAGAGCGATGCGCCGCTGCTGATCAAACCCTATGTCGGGCAGCTCGGCCGCGCGGGGCTGATGTGCGTGATGACGGCGGGCATGACGACGATCTCCGGTTCGCTGATGATCGTCTATGCCTCGATCCTCGACCCGCTGATGCCGGGGATCGTGCTGGGGCATCTGGTGGTGGCGTCGATCATCAGCGCGCCGGCGGCGGTGATGGTGGCGCGGCTGATGGTGCCGGCGGAAGCCGGCGAGGTGGACCACGAGGTGCCCAACCTGAAGGCCGAAACCCACGGCGTGGTGGATGCGCTGCTGGCGGGGGCGAACGACGGGGCGAAGGTGCTGGTGAACGTGGCGATCATGCTGGTCGCGATCATCGCGGTGGTCTCGCTGGTGAACCAGGCGCTGGGGCTGATCCCTCTCGGGACGCCGCTGTCGCTCGAGCGCATGCTCGGGTGGGTGATGGCGCCGGCGATGTGGCTGGTGGGCGTGCCGTGGAGCGAGGCGCAGGCGGCGGGCGAACTGATGTCCATCAAGACGGTCTTCAACGAATTCGTGGCCTATGTGGCGCTGGCGAAGCAGCCGGTGGACGCGATGTCGGAGCACAGCCGGCTGATCACGATCTATTCCCTGTGCGGATTCGCGAACTTCAGCAGCGTGGGCATTTTGGCGGGGACGCTGACGGCGCTGTGTCCGGAGCACAAGCGGACGATCGCCAGCCTGGGCCTGAAGGCGATGGTGGCCGGCACGATCGGCACGCTGCTGACGGGGGCCGTCATCGGCATCCTCGTGAAGCCGTAGGAACGCGCCGCCGCACGGGCGAGGGAAGGATAAAAAACGTGTAGACAGGGACGGATTTCAATCCGGAATGAGGGAATCCAGACCCCATCGTCACGATCTTTTTAGCAGGAAAA
>DMJA01000173.1 GCA_003451935.1 Verrucomicrobiota bacterium
CTATTATGCGGACGACCAGGAGCCGTGGCGCAACGAGGAGCAGCGCGCGGTGCGCGAGGAGATCGCCGACAGCGACCGCTACTGGATCCACCTGGACGACCGCCACAACGTGACCGACCGGGACTACCTCATCACCGAGCTGAACTACGTCGGCGACCCCTGGGTGCTGCCCGACTTCTTCGACGACGAATACCAGCAGAACGTGCAGCCCGAAAACCGCGTGACGCTCTCGCACCGCGGCGACCGCTATACCGCCGGCGTGGGCCTGAACACGCGGCTGAACGATTTCTACGGCAACGTGAACCGCCTGCCCGAAGTGTTCCTCGACGTCAACCGGCAGCAGATCTTCGGCACGCCCTTCTACTATGAGAGCGAGAACACGCTGAGCTACCTCGACCGCGTCTATCCCGACGGTTCCGAAAGCGAGGACTACGACGCCTTCCGCTTCGATTCGCACCACATGGCCTATTGGCCCATGCGCCACTTCGGGTTCCTGAGCCTGATGCCGCGCGCCGGCTACCGCGGGACCTACTACTCCAAGACGCTGGAGCGCGGCGCGGTCACCAACGTCGTGGCCGTCACCAACGATCTCGGCGAAGTCGTCGGCACCACCAATGCCGTCGATGAATTCACCCGCGACGGCGCCGCCGTCTGGCGCAGCCTGCCGGAGATCGGATTGGAGACCTCCTTCAAGGCCTTCGGCGGCCTCTACGAAGGTCCGACCGGCATCGAGGAGGACGAGGACCTGCGGCACATCGCCGAGCCCTATGCCAACTACACCCTGCGCTTCGAGCCCAACGTCCTGCCCGGCGAGCTGTGGCCGTTTGACTCCGTCGACCAGCTCGACGAGCGCCACGACATCACGCTGGGGATGCGCAACTACCTGCAAACCAAGCGCCGCTTCACCCCCCACAATCTCATCTATGCCGATGTCTTCACCACCCTCCGGCTCGAGCCCGCGGACGACCAGGAGACCCTCGGCGACATCGGGTTCAAGACCGAGTGGCGGCCCTGGTCCTGGTTCCTGTGGGATTTCAACGGCGCCTACGACACCCAGGACAACAGCCTGCGCACCTTCAGCACCCAGGCGCAGGTGGCGGGCGCGGACCTCTTCACCTTCGGCGTGGACTACCGCTACAAGCGCGATTCCAGCCAGGCCGTCGCCGGCGACCTCACGCTGTTTCCCGAGCAGCGCTGGTCCGGCCGCCTCTACGCCCGCATGGATATCGAGGAGTCGTCGGTCGAGGAGCATTCCTACTATCTCATCCACAAGACGCAATGCCTGGGGATTGGCCTGGGCGTCCGCATCCGCCCGGAAGCCGCCACGGACGGCGGCGACGACTATACCATCTGGTTCCGCATCTGGCCGCTGGCCCTCCCGGGCTTCTCCAGCTCGCTCGGCGGGTGAGGCGCGCCTATGGAGGGCTTGCATCTAGTCACGGGCGGCGCCGGTTTCATCGGATCCAACCTCGTCCGCCGCTTGGCGGGGCAGGGGGCGCAGGTCCGCGTATTCGATGACCTTTCCTCCGGCCATCTGGAGAACCTCGCCGGGCTGGAGAAATCCGTGGAGTTCGTGCGCGGCGATTTGCGCGATGCCGCCGCGGTGCGCGCCGCGATGCGCGGCGTCCGCCATGTCTTCCATGTCGGGGCGCTCGCCTCGGTGCAGGCCTCGGTGGACGACCCGGCCACGACGCACGAGGTCAACCTCACCGGCACCCTGAACGTCCTGCTTGCCGCGCGAGAGGCGCGCGTTTCGCGCGTCGTCTTCTCCTCCTCCGCCTCCGTCTATGGCGACTCCCCCGAGATGCCCAAGCGCGAGGACATGCGGCCCGCGCCGCTCTCCGGCTACGCGCTTTCCAAGCTCGCCGGCGAACACTACGGCCGCATCTTCCATGGCCTCTACGGACTGGAATTCTTCGCCCTGCGCTACTTCAACGTCTTTGGTCCGCGGCAGGATCCCGCGTCGCACTATGCCGCCGTGATCCCCCTGTTCCTGCGCGCCTACGCCGCCGGCCGCCAACCGACCATCTACGGCGACGGCGGCCAGACCCGCGACTTCACCTACGTCGAGGACATCGTCTCCGCGAACCTCTGCTGCCTGTCCGCGCCTGCGGGCGCCGCGGGCGGCGTCTATAACGTCGCCTATGGCGACCGCGTCTCCGTCAACGACCTCGCCAAGCAAATCGCCGCCCTTGCCGGGCAGCCCTTCGCGCCGACCTATGTCCCCCCGCGCCCCGGCGACATCCGCGAATCGCAGGCCGATTCCGCGCTCGCCCGCCGCGTGCTCGGCTGGAAGCCCGCGCACACCTTCGCCGGCGGGCTCGCCGCCACGTTTGATTGGTTCAAGAATCTCTGAGCGCGCGGCGATATGCTTTTGATTCAGGAGGCACCGGAATGAAACGATGGTGGACGATGGGAATGGCGATGCTGGCGCTGGGCCTGTGCGCGACGGCGCAAACGGAGGAACCGATGAAGAGCGTCTATGATTTCACGATGAAGGACATCGACGGCAAGGATGTGAGCCTGGCGGATTTCAAAGGCAAGGTGCTGCTGGTCGTCAACGTGGCCAGCAAATGCGGATTCACCGGACAGTACGCCGGGTTGGAGAAGCTGTACCAGACCTATAAGGACCGCGGACTGGTCGTGCTGGGGTTTCCCGCCAACAACTTCATGGGGCAGGAGCCGGGCACGGAAGCCGAGATCAAGAGCTTTTGCACGCTGACCTACGGCGTGACCTTCCCGATGTTCGCCAAGATCTCCGTCAAGGGCAAGACCATCCACCCGCTCTACGCCTTTCTGACCGACAAGGCGCTCCATCCGGAATCCGGCGGAGCGATTTCGTGGAACTTCAACAAGTTCCTCGTCGGCCGCGACGGCGCGATTCTCGCTCACTACGGCAGCCGCACCGCGCCGGAAGATCCGGAACTCGTCGCGGCGGTCGAGCAGGCGCTCAAAACGGCGGATTGAGCCGCGGGTCAAACTGGGGGGAGGGGGTAGGGTTAGACCCTACGGCTCTGCCAAAGCGGATGGCTTATGTTTTTAATGAAAAGAGATAAAGCGAAGTGCGCCATGCTGTAGCCGCATGGCCCGATTCCGGCGGCGGAGAAAGATGTCCAAGATGAAGAACCTGCGAGGCAATGCCGGCCCGGCCGCGGATCGGCAAGTGGCGTCGGCGCACAAGCGCCCCCCGGCCGAAACGCTTGGCGAGGTTCGGGGGGAAGAGGTGTTGCTGAAGGCGGGGGCCTTGCAGGCGGCGATTTTCAACAGCGCCAACTTCTCGAGCATCGCCACGGACGCGAAGGGGGTCATCCAGATCTTCAACGTCGGCGCGGAGCGCATGCTGGGCTATGCGGCGGCGGACGTGCTGAACAAAATCACGCCGGCCGACATCTCCGACCCGCAGGAAGTGGTCGCGCGGGCCAACGCCTTGAGCCTGGAGCTGGCGACGCCGATCACGCCGGGCTTCGAGGCCTTGGTGTTCAAGGCCTCGCGCGGGATCGAGGACATCTACGAGCTGACCTACATCCGCAAGGACGGCAGCCGCTTCCCGGCGGTCGTGTCGGTGACGGCGCTGCGCGACGCGCAGAACGCCATCATCGGATACTTGCTGATCGGCACGGACAACACCGCGCGCAAGCAGGTCGAAGCCGAGCAGAAACGGCTCGATCAGCGCCTGCGCGACCAGCAGTTCTACACGCGCTCGCTCATCGAATCCAACAGCGACGCGATCATCACCACCGATCCGGCCGGCATCATCACGGACGTCAACAAGCAGATGGAGGTGCTCACCGGCTGCACGCGCGACGAATTGATCGGCGCGCCGTTCAAGAGCTACTTCACCGATCCGGAGCGGGCCGAAGCGGCCATCAAGCGGGCGCTGAGCGAAAAAAAGGTCACCGACTTCGAGCTCACCGCGCGCGCCCGGGATGGCAAGGAGACGGTGGTCTCCTACAACGTGACCCCCCTCTACGACCGGGACCGGAGGTTGCAGGGGGTGTTCGCCGCGGCGCGCGACGTCACGGAGCGCAAACGCCTGGATCAGGTGCTGCAGGAAAAGAACGTCGAACTGGAGAAAGCCCGGAAGGCCGCGGAAATCGCGAACCGGGCCAAAAGCGCGTTCCTGGCCAACATGTCGCACGAGATCCGCACGCCGATGAACGCCATCCTGGGGTTTTCGCAGTTGCTGATGCGCGACGCCGAAACGACGCCGGTGCAGATGAAGCACCTGCAGACCATCAACCGCAGTGGGGAACGGCTGCTGGCGCTCATCAACGACATCCTGGAGATCTCCAAGATCGAGGCGGGCCGTTCGTCCCTGAACCTGGCGCCTTTCGACTTGGACGGCATGCTGACGGAGATCGAGACGATGTTCCGGATCCGCACGGACGAGAAGGGTCTCGCCTTCCTCGTGGAACGGGTGGGCGAGCTGCCCGGTTGCGTCGTGGGGGACGAGAACAAGCTGCTCCAAGTCTTCATCAATCTGATTGGCAACGCCGTCAAGTTCACCCAAACGGGGGGCATTTCCGTCCGGGTCGGCATCCACGGCCGGTCCGGGACGACCTTGCGGCTGGCGGTGGAGGTGGAAGACACGGGCGTGGGGATCGCCGCCGGGGAAATCGGCAAGCTGTTTCAGCCATTCGAACAGGCCGAGAGCGGCAAGAAGATGCAAACCGGAACCGGGCTTGGCCTGGCCATCAGCCGGGAATTCGTGCCGTTGATGGGCGGCGAGATCAACGTCCGCAGCCAGCCGGGCAAGGGCAGCATCTTCCGGTTCGAGATCAACGTCGAGGAAGGCCGGGAAGGCGCGCTGGCGGCCAAAGCGGAAACGCGCCGGGTGGCGGGGCTCCCCCCCGGCCACAAGATCTTCCGCGTATTGATCGCCGACGACAAGGACGACAACCGCTTGTTGCTTTCCAAGATGCTGGAAAGGATCGGCTTCGAGGTCCGGGCCGTCGTCAACGGCGAAGAAGCGGTCCGGGAATTCGAGCAATGGCGGCCGCACCTGATTCTCATGGATATGCGCATGCCCGTCCTGAATGGCTACGAGGCCATCCAGCGCATCCGGTCCGGCGCCGGCGGGAACCAGGTCAAAATCGTCAGCGTGACGGCCAGCGCCTTCGACGAGGACCGCAAGACCGCCTTGGAAATCGGCGCGGATGACTTCCTCGGCAAGCCCTTCCGCGAGGAAGTCCTGCTGGAGAAAATCAAAGAGCTGCTGGCGCTCGAATACGTGTACGCCGACGAGCCCGCGGCGCTCCCGCCGACAAAGGAGTCCGCCGGCGAATGGCTGCAATGGAAAGCGAAAGCGGCGGCTTTGCCGGAAGCGCTCGTCCGCCAGTTGCGCGAGGCCACGCGGGCCGCGGACCTGGACCGGATCCTGGAAATCATCCGCCAGCTGGAGCCGCAGGACGCCCGCGTGGCCGCGAAGATGCGGACGCTCGCCGACAATTTCGATTATCAGAAGTTGCTTGAAATGACCGCCAGATAGGAAGGAACCGCAAAATGCAACCGAACCCGCCTGCCGTGCCGCCGGCCATGCCGGACATCCTGGTGGTGGACGATACGCCCGCCAATCTCCGATTGCTGGCGGAGATGCTGAAGGAAAGCGGGTACCGGGTTCGGCCGGTCCCGAGCGGGAAGCTGGCGATCGAGGCGGCCCGGCAGGAGCAGCCGGACCTGATCCTGCTGGACGTCAAGATGCCGGAGATGAACGGCTATGAGGTGTGCGAACGGCTCAAGTCGGACGAGGCCTTGAAGGAAATCCCCGTTCTTTTCATCAGCGCCATGGACGAGACCCTCGACAAGATCAAGGCCTTTGCCGTGGGCGGAGTGGACTACGTGACGAAGCCCTTCCAGTTCGAGGAAGTGGAGGCCCGGGTGCGAACGCATTTGAAGCTGCGCCAGCTTCAGGTCGAACTGGAGAGCCGGAACCGGCAGCTGCAGGAGAACTACGATCAGCTCCGGAAGCTGGAGCGTTTGCGGGATGATCTGACCCACATGATCGTCCACGACATGCGCTCGCCCTTGACGGGGATCGCGGGGTATCTGGAACTGCTGGAATTGCATGTCGCAAAAAAGCTGGACAGCGAAGAGCTGAAGTTTCTGCAAGCTGCCCGAAGCAGCGGATCGGTTCTCGTGGACATGGTGAACTCCCTGCTGGACATCAGCCGCATGGAACAGGGGAAGATGCCGCTTGCCGTGACAGAATCAGACCTGGACGTCCTGATCCAGAACGCCCTTCTTTCCATCGGTTCCCCGGCCAACGCGGCGGCGCTGGTTCACCTGAAGCCACCCCAGCCGGTCCGGGCCGCCTGCGACGCGAACCTGGTGACGCGCGTCATTGCCAACCTCGCGGGCAACGCCCTGAAATTCACGCCCAAAGAGGGCCGGATCACGGTCGCCGCGGAACAGACGGGCGCGGGGGCCAAGATCCGCGTCGCCGACACGGGGAGCGGCATTCCCCGGGAATTCCACGCCAAGATTTTCGAGAAATTCTGGCAAGTGGAAGCCCGGCAAGACGGGAAAAAGTATTCGACCGGCCTGGGCCTGACGTTTTGCAAGCTGGCCATCGAGGCGCACGGGGGCGAGATCGGCGTGGAAAGCGAAGTCGGCAAAGGCAGCACCTTTTGGTTCACGCTGCCCGCGCAACCGGCCCCCGCGCGGGAAGCGCCGGGCGCGGCCGGGTAGGGTTTCACCCCAAGGCCAAGGGGCCGCCGGTCGCGTATCCTCCTAACGGATAGAGAGAGGAGCGACCTATGCTGTGGACAATTGCCGTGGTTCTGATGGTGTTGTGGGCGCTGGGATTGGTGAGCAGCTACACGATGGGTGGATTCATCCATTTCCTGCTGGTGGTCGCCGTTATCGTGGTGTTGCTCCAAATCATCCAGGGCCGCCGCCGATAAAATAAACTGAAACGCCGCCGCATGCAGGCGGAGAAAAAGAGGTTCAAGATGAATTCCAAGGGTATTGTTGCAATCGCGTTGATCGTGCTGGGCCTCGTGGTGCTGGCCTATTCGGGCATCACGCTGAAGACTCCGGGCAAGCCAATCGATCTGGGCTCCGTGCACATCGCAACCACCAACCGGCATTTCATTCCGCCGGTGGCGGGTACGATCATGCTGGTGGGCGGAGTCGTGTTGCTGTTCGCGGGCGGTGGCAAGAAAGACTGACGGCCCGCCTTGAAAGAGAATCCGGAAATCGCCCGGTGGGCCCAGCGCTACCAGACGGCGTTGCGCAACCATCTTGGCCAAGGTCCGCGGGCGGGCCTGGGTCCCGCGTTTGAACTGGGACGCCAGGCGGCGGCGTTCGGGCTGGAAACCCTGGACGTGGCCCGGATCCACGAGCGCATCCTGAAAACCGTGGTCGTGCCCCACGGTGCCGCCCGGTCCCGCCAGCAGATCCTCTCGCGCAGCCGGAATTTTTTCGAGGAGACGATCGTCCCGATCGAGCAAACGCACGCGGCGGCGAAGGAAGACGTCCGCCATGTGGCCGAACTGGGCGAGGAGCTGCGCCGGCGCACGGCGGAATCGTCTGCGTCGGCCCGGAGCCTCAAGCGGGGCGTCGCGCAACGCCAGGCGGCGGAGACCGAACTCCGGAAAAGCGGGGAGAGCCACGCCCGGTTGGTGAAGAAATCGCAAGGCCTGGAAGACCGCCTGCAGGACCAGATGCGCCAGATCCTGACGGCGCAAGAGAATGAGCGGCGGACCTCCAGCCGGAAGCTCCAGAACGAGATCGCCCAGATCCTGGTGGCCATCCACGTGCGGCTGTTGACGTTGAAGGAAGCCGCCAAAACCAACACGGAAAACCTGAAAAAAGAGATTGCGGAAACGCAAGCGCTGGTGAAACAATCGGTCCAGACGATCCAGCGGTTGGCGTATGAAAGCGGCGTCCATCATGAAGCCTAAGAGCGCGGCGATGCTGCGGCCCTATCAGGCGGCCTTGCGCCGATACCTGAAAAAGGGCGCCTCGGCGAGCCTCCTGCCGGCGATGAAACTGGGCCGCCAGGCGGTCGCCTTCGGGCTGGAGACGCTGGATTTGGCCCTGATCCACGAGCAGTCGATGATGGCCCAGATGAAGGCGCCCGGCACTGCGGCCGCCCGGAGCCGGATGGTCCTGCGTTCGCGGAAATTCTTCGCCGAGGCGATCGTCGCGATGGAAGAGAGCGAGCTCGTGCGAGAGGCCCTCGGCGACCAGGTCTTCGAGTGGTTCCTGCGCAACAAGAGGGCCGAGTGGATGAGCTACCACACC
>DMJA01000106.1 GCA_003451935.1 Verrucomicrobiota bacterium
CTTCTGGGCCGTCTTTTTCTTTGTCGCCATGGGACACCTCTCGTGGTTGGACTCTGTTCCGCCGGAGGCCGGTCCAAGGGGCCCGGGCTCCATCAAGGGTGCGCTGTGTAGCATGGCTCCCGGACAAAAGTCAATCGCCGGCTGCGGCGGTGGCGGCGAAAAAAATTGCGGCGGGCCGAGGGGTCGCATAGGATGCGGCGCATGAGGATTTTTTGGCAGGCAGGTTGGGCGGCGGCGATCGGGCTGGGAATGTGCGCCGGGCCCGTGTCCGGGGCGGATGCCGTGGCCGAGGCGTTGATGGACCGGGTGAGGCTTTCGATGCCCGACGTGCCGCTGGAGATGGAGGCCTCCATCCGCGTGCTGGATGCCAACGGGCGCAGCCTGAAGGCGGTGCGCGCGGGGGCGCGGTTGGCGCCGGAGGAAAAGGGCCGGACCGCCCGCTACACGCTCTATGATGCGTTCGGGGCCGTTTTGGAGGAGATGACGGTGGGGCTGGGCGGCGACCGCGCCGAGTTCGCGTTCGCCCGGGGCGATCCGCCGCAGCCGGCGGCGCTGCCGGACCTGTTCGGCCCCATCGCGGGATCCGAAATCAGTTGGATGGAATTGAGCTTCTCCTGTTTTTGGTGGCCGGATCCGAAGATCGTCGGCACGGAAAAGGTCGCGAACCGGTGGGAGTGCCAGATCGTCGAGATCGCCTGTCCGCCGGAGTATCAAGAACCGGCGGGCCAGGCTGCCCGCGCTCCGGCAAATCAGGGCTGGTCGCACATCCGGCTGTGGGTGGCGCCGGCCTACAACGCCGTGGTGCGCGGCGAGGCCTGGCGCGGCGGCCAGGCCGTGAAGCGCTTCGAGGTGAAGTCCGTCAAGAAGCTGCGGCAGGTCTATATGATCGGCGACATGGAGGTGCGCAACCTCGAAACCGGCGCGCGGGCGCGGCTCAAGGTGGGCAAGATGAAGATGGTTTCGCCCGACTACACGCCGGAAGAGCTGGAGCAGTTCAACGCTCCGATCGAGTGGTAGGGCGGGAATGGCCGACGGGTTTCCAGATGCCGGGGATTCCGCGGGGCCGGGCGAGGCGCGGCGGCAGGTCTGGAAAATTTCGGAGCTGACGCGCCGCATCAAGGGCACGCTCGAGGGCGCGTTCGGCAGCGTCTGGGTCGAGGGCGAGATTTCAAATTTCCGCAAGCCGGCATCGGGGCATGCGTATTTCACGCTGAAGGACGCCACGAGCCAGCTGCGGGCGGTGATGTTCCGCGGGGCGCTCGCCGGCGTGGCGCTGCCGCTCAAGGACGGGATGCTGGTGCGGGGCTTCGGGCAGATCACCGTCTATGAGGCCAGCGGCGACTACCAGATCTTGCTGAAGAAGATCGAGCCGGCCGGCGAAGGCGAATTGATGCTGCGGCTGGAGGCGCTCAAGAAGAAACTGGCGGCGGAAGGCCTGTTCGACGCGGGGCGCAAGCGGCCGCTGCCCGCGCTGCCGCAGCATGTGGGGCTCGTGACCTCGCCGACGGGCGCGGCCATCCGCGACATCCTGCAGGTGCTGGACCGGCGCTTCGCCAATCTGCACGTCGTGCTGGCGCCCGTGCGTGTGCAGGGCGCGGGGGCGGCGGATGAAATCGCCGCGGCCATCGATTGGTTGAACCAGCGCGGCGGACTGGATGTGCTGATCGTCGGGCGCGGCGGCGGGAGCCTCGAGGATTTATGGAGCTTCAACGAAGAGGTCGTGGTGCGGGCCATCGTGCGGTCGGCGATCCCCGTGATTTCGGCGGTGGGGCACGAAATCGACTGGACCTTGAGCGATTTCGCGGCGGATGCGCGCGCGCCGACGCCGAGCGCGGCGGCGGAGATGGTCGTGAAGGGCAAGGACGAGCTGGAGCGGCGCGTGGCGGATGCCCGCCGCCGGCTTGGACTCGGCGCGCGGGCGGCGGTGCTGGGCTGGCGGAACCGGCTCGACCGCGCGGCGCGGACCCCGGGCCTGCGCGATCCGCTGCAACGGGTGCGGCAGGCCCAGCAGCACGTGGATTTTTTGGCCGTGCGGTTGCAGAATGCGCTGGCCGGCCTGCCGCAGCTGGTGCGGCAGCGGACGGAATCGGCCCTGCGGCGCATGGAGCTGGCCGCGCGGATGCGGCTGGACGAAAACCGCAACGCCCTTAAAAACGCCGAGGCCCAATTGAGGATGCTGAATCCCAAGGGGGTTTTGGCTCGCGGCTACAGCCTGACCCGCCTGCGGGGCGGAAAGATCTTGCGGTCGGCGGCCGACGCGCCGCCGGGAACAAAGTTGGAAACGGAATTCGCCGACGGCGCGGTGCGGTCCACCGTGGATGCGGCGGGAGGAGGACGAGATGGCGGAGAAAACGGAAAAGGCCCAGAGCTTCGAGAAGGCGCTGGCGCGGCTGGAGGAGATCGCGGCGGAAATGGAAAGCGGCGAACTCGGCCTGGAAAAGATGGTGGCCGCGTTCGAGGAAGGCCAGAAACTGGTCAAACTCTGCTCTTCTAAGCTCAACGAGGTCGAGAAGAAGATCGAGATGCTGGTGAAGAAATCCGACGGCTCGGTCGTCACCGAACCGTTCGAGGGCGACAAAAAGTAAAAGAGGGGGTTGCCAAAGACGGGGCAGTGGTGTACAACACGCTACTCATTCGGTGTACCTGTAGCTCAATTGGATAGAGCATCTGACTACGGATCAGAAGGTTACAGGTTCAACTCCTGTCAGGTACGCCATTTCTTCCCCAGCCCTTGCCGCGAGCGCGGAGCGGGGTTCATGCCGCAAATGCCGCACCTCCGTTTCGTCGCCATCTGTGCGGTCCAAGATCTTTCGCCCCCCCCCCATTTTGGCAACCGACGAATTGGATGGGAATGACGCCGTTGGAAATAGGGATTTGCGGGGGACGGGACAATCGAGTAGAAGTAGAAACATGAAAAAGGTTGCATCCATAGCCATGCTGATGTTGTTTTCCGGTGTCGCCGCTGGGTTGGCGGAGGAGCCGGAGGCGGTTCCGTTCGGGGCTTCCGCGGCGCAAGCCGTGGCGCCGGAGCGCGAGGTGCCCCTGCAGGATTCGTTCGCGGCCACGATGCGCCTGGAGGGGATCTACGAGTTGGAGGATGGCAACCTGCGCGTGGCCATCACGGACACGAAGGACAACAGCACCTTCGCGTTGAAGGTGGGGGAGACGAATGCCGCCGGCGTTGTGCTGCTCGACGTGGATTACGATCAAGAGTGGGCCACGCTGGAAAAAGACGGCCTGACGGTTCAGCTCAGGATGCACGGCACCGCAACCACCGAGACGGTGACGGAGGCGGAAAAGCAGGACCGGATCCAGCAGGCGGAGGAACGCCGGATGTCCTATGCGGAGCGCCGCAAGCTGCGCCGAGAGGCGGGGCAGAAGCCCGAGAATGAGTACAAGGCGTTGAACCCCGGCGACGTGAAAGAACGGCGCCTGCAGGAATATCAAATGGAAGTGCTCCGCCAAGGAGTGGTCTCCCCGCCGCCGCCCGGCCTTGGCCGGTGAGAAGCTCTCGTTTCGGGGCGGCGGGGGGGGCACAACCGAGAAAGGGCGCATCTGCGATTAGGTGCAAGTTCGGGTCATGTTGAGCGGAGGCGCCCCGCGCCGGAGTCGAAACATCTGG
>DMJA01000290.1 GCA_003451935.1 Verrucomicrobiota bacterium
GAAGCCCTTCATCCGCTTGTAGCGCGCCTGGATATCCGTGGCCGTATAGCCCTCCGGATGCCCCACGTGCAGGCCCTGCCCGCTCGGATACGGAAACATATCCAGCACATAATATTTGGGCCGGCTCCGGTCCACCGCGTCGGGGGTGCGGAACGTCTTGTTCTGCTCCCAGAATTTCTGCCACTTGGGTTCGATGTCAAAATGCGGATACGCCATACATTCACCTCGGATAAAATCAGTGCGCCACTTTATCCTCCCCCTCCCCCCCAATCAATGCCCGATTTCGTTGTTCGCGCCCGCAAATGCGGCAAGCGCCCCATGAGCGCCGTCCTCCGCCGGATCGATCCCCCGGCCGTTCCCGGCGCGGAAAAATCGCCGTTCAAACTATTTTCACATGAGGGCTTGCTATTCTCCAGCAGAAGGGTATTGTCTCCCCCGCTTAGTGAGAGTAGTTAGCTTGAGTTGGAAGGTAGTCCATCGCCCGCATTGGCGGCAGGGGGAACATCTTAACCCGAACGAGTCGGGACAGTCATGAGAACATCCCCCGGAGCAGAAAGAATAAAGTAAATATGGCAACCAAGCTATATGTTGGAAACCTGTCCTTCGACATCAATGAGAGCGAACTTCGCCAGTTGTTCGAGCCCTTCGGCACCGTGACCAGTTGCAATCTGATCATGGACCGGATGACCGACCGCCCCCGCGGATTCGCGTTCGTCGAGATGTCCTCGCCCGCGGAAGGCCAGAAGGCCATCGGCGAACTGAACGGCAAGGAAGTCGGCGGTCGCGCCCTGGTCGTGAATGAAGCCAAGCCTCGCGAGGATCGTCCCCGCGGCGGTGGCGGATTCGGCGGCGGCGGCGGCGGCAGTGGNNAGGATATGGCGGCGGCGGACGTCGCGATCGCTACTAAAAACCCCACAAGCCTCCAAGGCTTGCCAAACGCCGCGGCTTTTGCCGCGGCGTTTTTTGTTTGGCCGCGGATCAGCGCGCGGATGCGCTGCGGAAGGCTTCGGGCAGCGCGTGGACGATATCGCCGGCCTTCAGGGCGTATTGCGTCATGCGCATCGCGGCGATGTCGCCCGCCGTGCCGTGCAGCCAGGCCGCGACCGCGGCCGCCTCGTACGGCGGAATCCCCTGGGCCAGCAATCCCGCCAGGAGTCCGGCGAACACATCGCCGCTGCCGCCGCACGCCATGCCCGGGTTCCCGGTCAGGTTGATCCAGGTGGGATGTCCCGTCTTCGCCACGAGCGTGCCGGCGCCCTTGAGAACCACCACCGCCCCGGTGCGCTCCGCCGCTTCGCGGGCCGCCGCCGGCCGGTCTTTCTGGATTTGGGAAACATCCACGCCCAGCAACTTGGCCAATTCGCCGGGGTGCGGCGTCAGGATGACCGGCTGCGCGCAGGGGCGGATGGCCTCCGGCTTGCCTTCCAGCACCGAAATGGCATCGGCATCCAGCACCAGCGGACAGGGCGTCTCGCGCAACAGCCGGGCGACCAGGCGGCGCGCCTCGGGATCGCGCCCGAGGCCGGGCCCGGCCAGAATGGCGGCTGGATTTTCCAAGGCGATTTCCGCCGACAGGTCCGCCCGGGCGATCGCCTCCGGCACGCGCGCCACAAGGGGGCCCATGGCTTCCGCAACGGTGGACACGTCCACGAGCCCCGCGCCGGACCGGGCCGCGCCCGCCGCCGCCAACACGATGGCGCCGGGATAGCGCGCCGAACCGCCCAGCAGCAGCGCCCGGCCATAGGTGCCTTTGTGGGAATCGTGCCGGCGGCGCGGCAGGATGCGCCGCACATCCGGGCGCGAAATCCACTGCAGACCGGGAGCCGCATCGGGCATCGCCTCCGCCAGCTCCGCAGGCAGGCCGATGTAGGCCAGGACCAGCGATCCGAGCGCTTCCATCGCCTCGGGCGCGGCCATCCCCGCCTTGGGAAATCCCATGGCCACCGTGACATCCGCCTGAACCGCGCATTCAGCCAGGGCACCGGTATCCGCATTCATGCCCGTGGGAATGTCGGCGGCAACCACCAGCGAAAACGGGCTGCGGGTCCGCAGATAGTCGACCGCCCGGCGGATGTCGCCGGTGGGCTCGCCTTTTGCGCCCGTGCCCAGCAGGGCATCCACCAGAATGAACGGCGGCAACGGTTCCAAGGAAAGCGAAGCCCACGCCTTTTCGCCCACCATTTCCCGCCACGGGATCCCATCCTGGACCATGTGTTCGAAAAAGGCCTTGGCTGGACCGCGCAGTTTTTCCTTCGGGCAGGCCAGCCAGACTTCGGGATGCATCCCGATTTCCTTGAGATACAGGGCGGCGGCAAAGGCGTCGCCCCCGTTGTTGCCGGGCCCGGCCAGCAAGCGAACGACGGAATCCGGACGGCGCGACCAAGTGGCCAGGTTGCGGATCGCCTGCGTCAACCCCCGGCCGGCGGCATCCATCATGAACATGGCCGCGGCGACGTTCTTGGCGATCGCCCGGTTCTCGGCCTCCCGCATGGTCTGCGAAGTGACGAATTTCATCGGGACGCCAACGCCTTCATTTCGCGGACGGCCTGTTCCATGCCCACCATGACGGCGCGGGCCACGATGCTGTGGCCGATGTTCAGCGTGTCCAGATGCGGCACCGCTTCAAGAAATTCCGGCAGGTTCTCGTAGTTGAGCCCGTGGCCGGCATTGATCTGCAGGCCGGCACCATGGCCGTGCTTCGCGGCCGCGGCCAGGCGCGACAGCTCGACCTCGCGCGGCGCGCCGGACAAATCGCAGTATTTGCCGGTGTGCAACTCGACGACCGGCGCGCCCAGCGCGACCGCGGCGTCCAGTTGCGAAACCGATGGCTCGATGAACAGGCTGACGACGATGCCGGCCGCCTTCAATTTCGCGACCACGGGCTGGAGCGCATCGAACTGCCCGGCCGCATCGAGTCCGCCCTCGGTGGTGAGTTCCTGCCGCCGCTCGGGCACCAGGCAGACCTCGGCGGGCTTTTCGGCGAGCGCGATCGCCACGATTCCGGGGCTGTTGGCCATCTCGAGGTTCAGGGGAATGCGCAGGGCCTGGATCAACGCATGGAGATCGGCATCCTGGATGTGGCGCCGGTCTTCGCGCAGGTGGATCGTGATTCCGTCGGCCCCGCCCTGCTCGCACAGGGCCGCCGCTGCGAGCGGAGAGGGATACGGGGTGCCGCGCTGCTGCCGGAGCGTGGCGACGTGGTCGATGTTGACCCCCAGCTTCACGGCTTCTTCCCCGGTTCGCCGTGGCCCCAAGTCGAGGATTCCGCCTTGAGGAACAGCGCCAGCAGGGTGAGCACCGCGAACGCCACCACCGCGACGGCGGCGGTCTGGATCCCTTCGCTCAGCGCCAGGCTCATGTCCTTCCCCCTTCCCTTATAGAAGGGATTTCTCGGCGGCCCCGCCGAAGAAATGGAGCTGGTCCGCGTCGAGCACGACCTCGACGGGATCGCCGATCTGCTTGCGGCAGGAGGAATCGACGCGGGCGGTGAACCCGGTTTGGCCGGTGGTGGCGTAGAGATAGACTTCGGAGCCCATCATTTCGACCACCTCGACCGAGGCCTTCACCACATGGGCGGGGTCCGCATCGGGCCGCGCGGAACGCTCGTCGATGTTTTCGGGGCGGATGCCCATCGCGACGGACTGGCCGTCGAAGGCCGCCATCGCCGCGGCCGCCCGGGCACCGAGCGCAAGGCTGAACGTGCCTTCCTCGAAGACGACCGCGTTGCCCTTGCGGACGATCCGGCCCTTGAAGAAATTCATGGGCGGACTGCCGATGAAGCCGGCGACAAATTGGTTGGCGGGATGGTTGTAGATGTTGAGGGGCGTGTCCACCTGCTGGATCCAGCCGTCCTTCATGACGACGATGCGGTCGCCCATCGTCATGGCCTCGATCTGGTCGTGGGTCACGTAGATCATGGTGCTCTTGAGGCGGTTGTGCAGCTTGCTGATTTCGGCCCGCATCTGCACGCGCATCTTCGCGTCGAGGTTGGAGAGCGGTTCGTCGAACAGGAACGCCTTGGGCTTGCGGACGATGGCGCGGCCGACGGCGACGCGCTGGCGCTGGCCACCGGACAGGGCCTTGGGCTTGCGCTCGAGGTAATCCGTGATGCCGAGGATCTCGGCGGCATCCATCACGCGCTTGTGGATCTCCGCCTTGGGATACTTTCGCAGCTTCAGGCCGAACGCCATGTTGTTGTACACGCTCATGTGCGGATAGAGCGCGTAGTTCTGGAAGACCATCGCGATGTCGCGATCCTTCGGCGGGATGTCGTTGACTTTCTTGCCGTCGATGTAGATGGAGCCCTTGCTGATGTCCTCGAGGCCGGCGACCATGCGCAGCGTGGTGGATTTTCCGCAGCCGGAGGGACCGACGAGCACCACGAATTCCTGGTCCTGGATCTCCAGGCTCGCGTCGTGCACCGCCGTCACGTCGCCGGGATAGATCTTGTACACGCTTTCGAGGACGACCTTCGCCATGGGTTTCTCCTTGCCGGGCGCCCGCAGGCCGCCCACATGGCCGTTGCTTGTAGCATCCCGCCAAACGGCCTGTCAAAGCAAACCCCGCTTGAAATGCGCCTGGGCATGCCCCATACTGCGCCCATGACAACAACCCCTGCCAGCCTCTCGGTCGTCATTCCCGTTTTCAACGAGGAACCCAACGTCGCCTCCTTGGCCCAGAAGCTCCACGATGCGCTGTCCACCATGGGCCGCGCCTATGAAATCATCCTCGTGGACGATGGTTCGCGCGACGCCTCCTGGGAGCGGCTGAAGGAGGAGGCGGCCCGCCTTCCGCACTTCCGTCTCATCCGCTTCCGCCGCAACTTCGGCCAGACCGCCGCCATGTCCGCCGGCATCGACGCCGCGAAAAACGACGTCGTCGTGACGCTCGACGCCGACCTGCAGAACGACCCGGCCGACATTCCGCGGCTCCTCGCCGAATTGGAAAAGAACGACTACGCGGTGGTGTCGGGCTGGCGCAAGGACCGCAAGGATCCCTTCCTCAACCGGCGGCTGCCCTCGATCCTCGCCAACGGCCTCATCTCGAACATCACCGGCGTGAAGCTGCACGACTACGGCTGCACGCTGAAAGCCTACCGCCGCGAAGTGCTGCAGGGCATCCGCCTCTACGGCGAGATGCACCGGTTCATCCCCGCCCTCTGCTCGTGGGTCGGCGGCGACATCGCCGAGGTGGTCGTCACGCACCATCCGCGCGTGGCCGGGGTTTCCAAGTACGGCATTGGGCGCACGTTCCGGGTCATCCTCGACCTGTTCACCGTGAAATTCCTCCTGCGGTTCACGGGCGGGCCCATGCAGCTCTTTGGCAAGATCGCCTTTTTCTTCGGCGGCGCCGCCGCGCTGATGCTGCTGGTGGTGGTGCTCGACCGGCTCTTCGGCGGAGGGGTGGAGCACCTCTATCTGGTCAAGCGGCCCTTCTGGGTCATCACGCCGTTCATGCTGCTGGCGTTCTGCATGCAGTTCATTTCGATGGGCCTGCTGGCGGAAGTCCAGATCCGCACCTACCACGAATCGCAGGACAAGCGCATCTACTCGATCCGCGAGACCTTCGATTCCCCCGGCGCTTGATGCCCGACGCCGCCACCCTCCGCCCCCTGCTGCCGGTCGCCGCCGCGATGGCCGGGCTGCTCGTGGCGGGCGTCGCCGCGCTGGGGCATCTGGC
>DMJA01000112.1 GCA_003451935.1 Verrucomicrobiota bacterium
GTCTATCGCTTCGCGGAGCCGGAATCGGTTCGGGCGGCGGAGACGGAGCTGGGCTTGGCGAATCCGGCGAAGATCCTGTGCATGGCGGATTTACCGACGGATCCGGACCAACGCGCCGAGGCGCTCGGGTTTCTCAAATCGCGCGGGATCGATGGCGTGATCCTGTTCCGCCCGATGCTGCTGGAATTAGCCGAGCGGATCGACGTGAAGAAGACCTACGAGAAATCCGATCTTCTTCAGATCCTGCGCATTTTGAAAAACTACGATCTGCTCAAGAGCGGCCAGATGGACCTGTTCGCCCATGCCCGCCGTCGCAGGCCGTCGGCCCCGGTGCCGGAACAGACGGGGATCCTGCCTGCCGCCGGCCTGCCGGACGACGGCAGCCCGCTGGACGATTAAACCCTGGCTGGAGCTACGGAGCATGACGTCGCGCGAGGCCTATATTGTGCTGAACCGGATCGAGGGCATCGGTCCGGTGAAGGTGCGCGCGCTGTGCGAGGCGTTGGGCTCGCCGGAGGCGGTGCTGTCGGCCTCGGCGGACGGCCTGGCCGCGGTGCGGGGCGTGGGGCCGAAGGGGGCCGAGAACATCGTGTCGCAACGGGGGGGGCTGGACGCGGGGCGCGAAGAAGCGGCGGCGGCGAAGCTGGGGGCGCGGCTGGTCACGCCGGTGGACCCGGACTATCCGGCGTCCTTGAAGACGATCTACGATCCGCCGCTCTGCCTGTATGTGCGCGGGGCGCTGGAGAAGAAGGACGAGCAGGCGCTGGCGATCGTGGGCACGCGGCGGGTGTCGCACTACGGGGCCGCGCAGGCGGAGCGCTTGGCTTATCAAGCGTCGAAGGCCGGATTTGTGATTGTCAGCGGCATGGCGCGCGGCATCGACACGGTGGCGCACCGGGCGGCGCTGAAGGCGGGCGGCCGTACGATCGCGGTGCTGGGCGGGGCGATGGACAAGCTGTATCCGCCCGAGAATCGCGAGTTGGCCGAGGAGATTGCTGCGCATGGCGCATTGATCAGCGAATTTCCCTTGGGGCGCGAGCCGGACCGCACGACGTTCCCGTACCGGAACCGGGTGGTGAGCGGCCTGTCGAAAGGCGTGCTGGTGGTGGAGGCGGGGCTGGACAGCGGCGCGATGAACACGGCGGAACAAGCCTTGGAACAGGGGCGCAGCGTGATGGCCGTTCCGGGGCGCGTGGACATGGAGGGATCGAAGGGTCCTCACCGCCTGATCCAGAACGGCGCGCGGCTGGTCGAGGATTTGTCGGACATCCTGAAGGAATTTGAATTCCTGTTTCCGCCCGCCGAGCAGGCCCGGCTGGTCCGCCAGCAGGATGCCCGGCAACGGTTGACGCTGGCGCCCGCGGAGGAATCCGTCGTGCGCGCGCTGTGGACGGAGCCCGATTTGGATTTCGACGATCTCATCCGGCGCACGGGGCTTTCGTCCGCGCGGTTGATGACCTTGTCGATGCAACTGGAAATGAAGCGCGTCCTCCGCCGGCTCCCGGGCCGGCGGCTGGCGCTGATGGATGAAATCCGCCAGTGGGAACTGTCCCCGGCGGAAGAAACCCCTTGAAGGAAAGGAAAACGAACATGGCGAAGAACCTGGTGATCGTGGAGTCTCCCGCGAAGGCGAAGACCATCAACAAGCTGCTGGGCAAGGACTACCTCGTGAAGGCCTCGATGGGGCACGTGCGGGACCTGCCCGAGCGCGCCCTGGGCGTGGATGTGGAGCACGGTTTCGCGCCGCAATATGTGGCGATCAAGGGCCGCACGAAGATTTTGTCGGACCTGCAGGCGGCGGCGGCGAAGGCGGAGATCGTCTATTTGGCGCCCGACCCGGACCGCGAAGGGGAGGCCATCGCCTGGCATCTGCGCGAGGCGCTCAAGGGCAAGTCGCCGCTGGAGAAGTTTCGCCGCGTGACGTACAACGAGATCACGGCGCCGGCGATCCGCAAGGCCTTCAGCCAGCCGGGCGAGATCAACCAGCTGCGGGTGGACAGCCAGCAGGCGCGGCGCATCCTCGACCGCGTGGTGGGCTACAAGGTGAGCCCGATGCTGTGGCGGCGGATCCCGGGCGCGTCGAGCGCGGGCCGGGTGCAGTCGGTGGCGTTGCGGCTGGTGTGCGAGCGGGAAACGGCCATCCGGGGCTTCCAGCCGGAGCCCTATTGGATCCTGGGCGTCAAGGCGGCGAAGCAGGTGGATCCGCGCGCCCCGTTTACCGCCTATCTGGCGAAGCTGAACGGCGCCAAGGCGGAGGTGAAGGACGAGGCGCTGGCGCTGCGCCTGGTCGAGGAGCTGAAGCGGCGTTCCCTGCGCGTGTCGGACGTGCTGCGCAAAGAGATCCGCAAGAACGCGCCGCCCCCGTTCATCACCAGCAGCCTGCAGCAGGCGGCCAGCAGCGCGCTGGGCTTTTCGCCGTCGCGCACGATGCGCATCGCCCAGAAGCTCTACGAAGGCGTGGACCTCGGCCATGGCTCGGCCTCGGGCTTGATCACCTACATGCGCACGGATTCGTTCACCATCGCGCAGGAAGCCCGCGGGCAGGCCAGGGAATTCATCCAGAAGGAGCACGGGCCGGAATTCCTGCCCGAGACGCCCAACGTGTTCCGCAACCGGTCCAGCGCGCAGGAGGCCCACGAGGCCATCCGGCCGACCGATCCCGCGCGAACGCCCGACAGCCTGAAAGCCATCCTCGAGCGCGACGATTGGCGGCTCTACGATCTGATCTGGCGGCGTTTCATGGCCAGCCAGATGGCCCCGGCGCGCATCGCGCAGCGCACCGCCGAAATCGAGGCGGCCGGCGGAGCGGATGCGGGCGCGGACGCGTTCCTGTTCCGTGCGACGGCGTCGGAGATCGTGTTCCCCGGCTTCATGCGCGTGTCGGGCCAGGAGCAGCGCAAGAAGGAGGAGGCCGAGGCCGCCGAGGAAAGCGACGAGGTGGAAAGCCTGCCGCCGCTGGAGAAGGGCGAGGGGCTTGATGCGGTGGAATGGCTCAACGACCGCAAGGAGACGCAGCCGCCTCCGCGCTTCACCGAAGCCTCGCTGGTGAAGGTGCTGGAGGAGAATGGCGTAGGCCGTCCGAGCACCTATGCGCAAATCATCTCGACGCTGCTGGACCGCAAATATGTGGACCGGGAGAAGCGGGCCCTGGTGCCCACCGACCTGGGCCTGAAGGTGTTCGAATTCCTCGTGGCGAACCTCGATGCGCTGTTCGACGTGCAATTCACCGCCGGCATGGAGGAGAAGCTCGACCAGGTCGAGGAAGGGAAAGTGGCGTGGACGGACATGCTGTCCGCGTTCTACGAAAAGTTCCAGGTATGGCTGGGGGCGGCGCGCGGCCCGGACGCGGATGCCACCGCGGTGGAGAAGACGCTGGAGGCCCTGTCCGCCGTGAAGGAATGGCAGCCGCCGATGAAGCGGGGGGCCAAGACGGTCTATAGCGACGAGAAGTTCGTCGACTCCATCCGCCGCCAGTTCGCCGAGAAGAAGCGCCCGATCACGGGCCGCCAGCAGGACGCGCTCGTCAAGCTGATCTTCCGCTACCAGCCCCAGATTCCCGGCGCGGACGCGCTCATCGCGGATCTGAAGCTGGCCGCGCCGGCGGGCGAAGCCGAGCGCGAGCCGCCGCGCCAGGAGACCTTTGCCAAGTTGGCGCTGCTGGAAGCGGTGGAATTCGCCCCGCCGCGGAAGTTCGGCAAGAAGGTCTATGACGACGGCGAATTCTGCGCCTCGCTGCGAAACCAGGTGAACGGGGGCAAGCGGCTGTCGCCCGCCCAGGTTTCCTACCTCGACAAGATCCTGCGCAAGTATGCCAAGCAGATTCCAGACTTCGAGAAGCACGTGGAGGCGCTGGGCATGGAAGCGGAACCGCCGGCTCCCGCCGAAGGCCATCTGGAGGAGATCCTGGCGTTGTTCGATGCGGTGAAGGTGTGGCGCCCCGCCACGACCCGCAAGGGCCGCACGTGGGACGACGCCGATTTCCTGAAGTCGTTGAAAACGCAGTTCGCGGAGCGCAAGCAGCTTTCGTTCAAGCAGGTGGGCGCGCTCAAGCGGATGGCCGTCACCTATGCCGCGCAACTGCCGAACTATGCGGAGGCCATGGCGAAGTACGGCCTGCCGGAACCCCGCGCCGCCAAAAAGGGCGAGGAATCCAGCGCGGCGAAGGAATAACGGGCCGGGACGGCGTCGCATGGGTTCCCGGAAGTCCCAGTCGCGCCCGCGCACGGCCCTGCGGTTGCGCGCGGAGGTCCCGCCGAGCGCGCCGCCGGCGGACGGGGCTTCCATCGCGGACGATCCGGCGGTGGCGCAGTTTGTGCGCCATCTGCGGGTGGAGCGGAACGCCTCCGACCATACCCTGGCCGCCTATTTGTCGGACATCCGGCAGTTCTGCGCGCAGCTGTGGGGCGAGGACGCGCGGCCGCCGTTCCCTTGGAAATCGCCGGACCGGTTTGCGGCGCGGCGTTTTTTGGCGTCGTTCCAGAAGGCGGGGATGGCTCCGGCGACGGCCAGCCGCAAGATGTCCAGCCTGCGCTCGTTCTTCCGGTTTCTCGTCCGGGAGGGGCTGGTGAAGGGCAATCCGTTCGCCGGCCTGCAGCAGCCCAAGGCCCGCCGCCGCCTGCCGAGCGTGCTCAGCCGTGACGAGGTGCTTCGCCTGCTCGAGGCGCCCGCGCACCTCCGCGAGCAGGCGCGGGCGAAGGAGAAAAATGCCGCCGCTCCCTTTGCGGATTATGCCGCGCTGCGCGATACGGCCATCCTGGAACTGCTCTACAGCACGGGCATGCGCATCGCCGAACTGTGCGGGCTGACCGATGCGCGGCTGGACTTGCTGTCGGGCACCGCGCTGGTCCGCGGCAAGGGCAAGAAGGAGCGGTTCTGCCCCATCGGCCGCCCCGCCGCGCAGGCCCTGCAGGCCGCGCTGGACGCCCGCGACGGCCTGTTGGCGGCCCTCGGCAAGAGCCGGGCGCAACACTTGTTTGTAAACAAGCATGGCGGTCCGCTCACCCCCCGCTCGGTCGAACGGTCGCTGAAAAAGCATCTGGCCGAGGCGCGGCTGGACCCGGGCCTCACGCCGCACGTGATGCGGCACAGCTTCGCCACGCACCTGCTCGACGCGGGCGCCGACCTGCGCAGCGTGCAGGAACTGCTGGGCCACGCCAGCCTCTCGACGACGCAGATCTATACCCATGTGAGCGTGGAACGCTTGAAGGAAGAATACGGAAAGGCCCATCCGCGGGCCTAGGAAAGAGGAACAGTCATGACCCAGAAGAAGAATGTATGCGTGCTGGTGGCCGATGGCTCGGAGGAGATGGAGGTCGTCATCACCGTGGATGTGCTGCGCCGGGCGGGCATCGGCGTGTTTCTGGCCGGCGTGGGGGAGGAGACCCGGATGGTGACGACGTCGCGGGGCGTCCGCATCGCGCCGGACGGGGCCTGGGATCCCGCCGAAATGGTGCGCTTCGATGCGCTGGTGATTCCCGGCGGCATTGGCGGGACGCAGGCGATGCGGGAGGACGAGAGCGTGAAGCAGGCCATCCGCGAATTCCTGCAGGCGGGCAAGGTCGTCGCGTCCCTGTGCGCCGGGCCGACCGTGCTGCACGAAGCCGGCGTGCTGGCCGGGAAGACCTACACGAGCCATCCCGGCAGCCGCGACGAGCTGCCCGCCGGCATCTGGGTGGACAAGGCCGTGGTGCGCGACGGGAACCTCCTGACGAGCCAGGCCCCGGGGACGGCCTTCGCCTTCGCACTCGCGCTCATCGAGATGCTGGAGTCGCCCGAAATCGCCCAAAAGGTGGCGGCCGGCATGCTCTACCAAGCCTAGGCCGGAAATGCCGCGGGAACACGCCATTCCGCCGGGGCTGGAACGGCTGACCGTGCCGCCCGAGGCGGGCGATCTTCCCGTACCGCGTTTCGTGGATGCCTTCATCCGCGACGCCGAGGACCGCGCCGAGGAATATGGCGGGCGCGCGGGCAAGGGGCTTTTCGTGCCCGGCGACTACCGCTACGCCTTCCAGATCCTGCAATGGTTGCTGCACACGAAGAGGGCAGGCAAGGGCGCGGCGTTGCTGGAATGGGGCAGCGGGCAGGGGATGGTCGCGATCCTGGCGGCGTTGCTGGGGTATGATTCCGTCGGCGTGGAGATCGACGAGGCGCTGGTCCGCGAATCGCGCGAGCTGGCCGCCCGCTACGACACGAAGGCGCGTTTCGAGCATGGCAGCTATGACCCGGCCACGCCCGGCCTGAAGGTGGTCACGGCGAAAAAGCGCGCCGTGGTCTATGTGTACCCATGGCCCGGCGAGGAGCCGTTCTTTCTCCGGCTGTTCGATGAAACGGCGGAGGCCGGCGCCTTCCTGCTGATGTGCCTCGGGCCGGAGGACATCCGCGTGTACCGCAAGAAAGGCGAGTAGGGGGCATGGAAAAGATATTGATCCACGCGTGTTGCGCGCATTGCCTCGGCAAGCTGCTGGCGGGGCTGAAGGCCGAGCCGGTGGCCTATGCCCCCGTCGTGTTCTGGGGCAACCCGAACATCCATCCGCTGATCGAATGGCGTCGCCGCCTGAAGGCGGTAAAGATGCTCGTCGAGCGCGCGAAGCTGCCGCTGATGGCCGATGAAACCTATGGACTGGTGGAATTCTGCCGCGCGGTGCACGGACACGAAGATGCGCCCGAACGGTGCGCGCGCTGCTACGCCCTGCGCCTCGGGCGAGCCGCGAAGGCCGCGCGCGAGGCCGGGTGCCGCGTCTTCACCTCGACGCTCGTCACCAGCCGGCACCAGGACCATGCGCTGATCCGCGCGGCGGGGGAGGCCGCGGCCACGGCCGAGGGCGTCGAATTCCTCTACCGCGACTGGTGGGCGGCCGAAGCCGACGCGGGCCTCGTGCAGATGCTCTACCACCAGCAATACTGCGGATGTGTCTTCAGCGAATACGACCGGTTCAAGGACACGACGACGCATCTGTGGCCCGCGCCTATTGCTTCACGGGAAAACCTG
>DMJA01000096.1 GCA_003451935.1 Verrucomicrobiota bacterium
TTCTTGCCGACGAGGAACGCCTCCACCTCGGCCAGGCGGACGGGGGTGGGGGCGACGGAGCCGAGGGCGATGGCGGCGGCTTCGATGCGGCCTTTTTGGACGAGGATGCGGGAGGCGGCCATGACTTTGCTGATGGCCTGGGCCTTGCGGGTGCCGATCTTGCGGAAGCGCTCGATGGCCTTGTCGCGCTTGGGCAGGCGGAAGGCGACGATGATTTCGCCGGGGTGGGCGTCGATCTTGCGGTAATCGACCCAAAACCGGTGCAGGGGCACTTCGCGCGTGCCGGAGAGCGAGGCGAGGAGGACGGAGCCGCCGGTGACGAGCAGGGCGGGGGCGGTATCGCCCGCGGGGGAGGCGTTGGCGGCGTTGCCGCCGAGCGTGCCGCGGGCCTGGATCTGCGCGGCGCCGACGGTGGCGGCGGCCGCGACCAGCGCGGGCAGATGACGGTGGATCTGTTTGCAGTCGCGAAGGAAGGCGTGGGTCACGCCGGCGCCGATTTCGACGAAATCGTCGAAGATTTCGATGGCGGAAAGTTCGGGAAGGTTCCAGAGGGACGTGGCGCGTTCGGGCGTGGGGACACCGGCGGCCCACTGCACCATGAGGTCGGTGCCGCCGGCCAGCAGCTTGCCGCGCGTCTTTTCATCGGCTTGGAGGCGCAGGGCCTCGGCGAGAGTCTTGGGGAAGCGGATGTCGATTTTTTCGGTGATTTTCATGGGCGGATCCGGGTCATTTCCGTTTTTTCGCGGGGAGGCGCGAGGCGGCGAGTTTGACGGCCTGGATGATCTTGGCGTAGCCGGTGCAGCGGCAGAGGTTGCCGGCGAGGCCTTCGCGGATGGCATTCGTGGAGGGCTTGGGATTCTTGCACAGGAGCGCGTAGCTGCTGACGATCATGCCCGGGATGCAGAAGCCGCACTGGACGGCGCCGCATTCGACAAAGGCCTCCTGGATCAGGCGGCCGGCGCGCTTTTTCTCGATGCCTTCGATGGTCAGGATTTCGGTGCCGTCGGCGAGCTGTCCGACGGGAACGATGCAGGAGACGGAGGGTTCGTTGTCGATCAGGACGGTGCAGGCGCCGCATTCGCCTTCGCCGCAGCCTTCCTTGGAGCCGATGAGGCCGAGATCCTCGCGCAGGAAATCCAGCAGGCGCCGCCCGGCGGGGGCGCGGACGGCGACGGGCTTGCCGTTGACTTTCCAGGTTCGCTTGACGGTGCTCATGGGGTGCCTCCTTGGGCGGGATGCAGGGCTTCGAAGATGGATTCGGGCGTGATGGGAATGGTGCGCAGCCGCTGGCCAACGGCGGCCTCGACGGCGTTGGCGATGGCCGGCGCGAGGCCGTCCATCGGCAGCTCCCCGATCCCCTTGGCGCCGGGCGGCGCGAAGGAATAGGGGTATTCGACGAATTGGACGTCGAACTCGGGGACGTCGAGCGCGGTGGGGATGATGTAGGTCTGGAGGCGCGCGGCGTCATAGAGCCCGTTCTTGCCGGTGCCGATCTTCTCCATGACCGCGTAGCCCAGCGCCTGCGTCAGGCCGCCCTCGATCTGGCCGGCCGCCAGGATGGGATTAATGACGCGGCCGACGTCCACGATGGCCGTGACGCGCTTGACGGCGAGCTCGCAGGTGAGCGGATCGATCTCGATTTCGGCCACGTTGGCCGACCAGGAATAGCCGGGGTAGGAATCGCCCTTGAAGGTGGCCTGGTCCCACTGGGTGTTGGCCGGCAGGAGGAATTCGAAGAAGCCGCTGGCCGCGCCGAGTTCGGCGAGCATCTCCTGGGCGACCTTCGCGAAGGGAACCGGCTTGCGGCCTTTGGCGACAAGCCGCGAGGAGATTAGTTTGGTCTGGGCGCCCTCGAAGTGGCGCAGGGAGGCGAAAGATTCGATCTGGTTCTTCAGGTCGAGGGAGGCGCGGTGCACGACGTTGCCGACGACCATGGTGGTGCGCGAGGCGACCGTCGGGCCGGAGTTGGGGACGAGCCCCGTGTCGGCCATGGGGAAGCGGATGCGCGCGGGATCGAGCGAAAGCGCGTCCGCCGCAATCTGCGTGAACACGGTATGCACGCCCTGGCCCATCTCGGTGGATGAGACGCGGATGTCGACGCCGGGCTTGCCGTCGTCGAGGAGGGCGAGCTCGACGCGACCCTTGGCCTTGAATTTCGCCTCGCCGTCGCCGGTGAAGGCCGAGCCGTGGGCGAAGAAGGAGAGGCCGATGCCGTAGAACTTGTCCTGCCCCTTGCGAAGCCGGCCGCGCGAAGCCTTTTTGAGCTTCTTCGCGAAGTCCGAGCGCCGGAGCGCGAGGTTCAGGCAAGCGGTGGAGCCGTTCTCCTCGGTGAGGATCTGGCCGGTGGGGGTGGAGTCGCCGGGGCGCGCGTGGATCTGCAGGCGATACTCGTGCGGCGGCTTGCCGAGCCGCGCGGCGATGGCGTCGATGTGCGATTCGATGCCCCATATAGCCTGGGGCGCGCCGAAGCCGCGGAACGCGCCGCAGGGGAACGAATTCGTGCGCGCGACCTTGCCGCGGATCACGATGTTGTCGCAGCGGTACGCCGCCGCGCAGTGCAGGATGCCGCGGAACATCACCACGTCGGAGATCGTCAGGTAGGCGCCGCCGTCGAGGATGAAATCGCATTCGATCGCGGTGAGCGTGCCGTCCTTCTTGAAGCCGGTCCTGTAGCGCACCCAGACCGGATGGCGCTTGGTCGTGTAGAGGATGTCCTCGTTGCGCTCGTAGGCGATCTTGACGGGCTTGCCGGACTTGAGCGCGGGCAGCGCCGCGTAGCCGACCAGCATGGTGGGATAATCCTCCTTGCCGCCGAACGCGCCGCCGATGGGCGTCTGGCGCACGCGGATCTTCTCGGGCGGCAGCTTGAGCGGATCGTTCAGCTCGTGCACGGGGAAATACGGACACTGGATGGAGCCTTCCGCCAGGATCGAGCCGTCCTTTTGCGGGAAGACGACGAGCCCTTGGTTCTCGAGATAGAGCTGCTCCTGGTGGCCGGCGCGGTATTCCGCCTCGATGATGTCGTCCGCCTCGGCGAAGCCCTTGGCGAGGTCGCCCTTGACGATGTCCTGGTTCTTCATCGAATCGAACTGGCCGGGCGTTGCCTTGAAGATGGCGATGGCCTCTTCAAGCGTAAGGAGGGGGGGGAGGGGGTCGATATCGATTTTGAAATGCCGGGCGGCCTCGGCGGCGAGTTCGGGTGTCTTGGCGGCGACGACGGCGACGGGCTCGCCGCGGTAGCGGACTTCGCCGCCGATCTCGGCGAGCAGCGGCATGGTGCGGTCGTGCATGTGGACGACGTTGATGCCGGGGATGTCCTTGGCGGTGGCGACCACGATGCCGGCCCAGCCGAAGGCGGGATCGGGCTCGACGGACTTCAAAATGCCGCGCGGGACGGGCGAGCGGACGATGGCGCCATGCAGGAGGCCCTTGAAGTCGATGTCGTTGAGGTAGCGGGTCGCGCCGCGGACCTTGCCGGCGGCATCCACGCGGGGCATGCCCTTGCCGACCAGCCGGACGGGTTTGGAAGTGCGTTTCGTCATCGTTCGCTCCTGCGCATATGCCGTGGAAACATAAGGCAGACCGCCCCCCGACGCAAACAGGAAAGAGGGGGGGTTGACATTTGCGAGGGCGGCGGGTAAGGTGCGCGCGTTTTTGGAACGGGTCTGCCTCGGAGGCGGATCCGGCTTGTTCTTTGTCACGGTCGGGCGCGGCGCTTGATGGATGCCGTTGCGCGATTGCGGAATGCCATCGAACGCATTGCCCGATGGTGTAATGGCAGCACACGGCCCTTTGGAGGCCAGAGTCAAGGTTCGAATCCTTGTCGGGCAACCATTGCGCCGGACAAAAGACAGGCGAGAGAAAAACAAGACATGGAAAACCACATCAAGATTTTTTCGGGAAATGCAAACCGGCCGCTGGCGGAGAAGATCGCGGCGCGGGTGGGCATTCGGCTGAGCTTGGCCAGCATCGGGCGGTATCCCGACGGCGAGATTTCCGTGACCTATGAAGAGACCGTGCGGGGGCGCGATGTGTTCATCGTCCAGCCGACGGGAATGCAGCCGAACGAATACCTGATGGAGCTGCTGATCATGGCGGACGCGGCGCGCCGGGCGTCGGCCAAGCGGATCACGGCGGTGATTCCGTTCTTCGCGTATGCGCGCCAGGACCGCAAGGACCGGTCCCGGGTGCCGATTTCCGCAAAGCTGGTGGCCAACCTGCTGGTGGCGGCGGGGGTGAGCCGGGTGCTGACGATCGATCTGCATTCTCCCCAGATCCAAGGTTTTTTCGACATTCCGGTGGATCATCTCTATGCCGCGCCGTTGATGGTGCGCTATCTGCGCGAGAAGGTGCCGGCGGAAAACCGCGTGGTGGTGGCGCCGGATCCCGGCGGCCTGAAGATGGCCTATTCCTATTCGCAAATGCTGAACGCCGGT
>DMJA01000297.1 GCA_003451935.1 Verrucomicrobiota bacterium
TAGCCGCCCCCCCCCCCGCCTCAAAGCCCAAAACCCATGTTCTCCGGCAGTTTTCATGAGTTCGGATTAGTCTTTTCTGCCAAATCCTCTTCCGCTACGGTCTCCCGCATGAGTCTCCGCATCCTCCACTTCAGCGACGTGCACCTGCCCTGCCCTCCCGGCGCGTTTCGCACGCCGGAGATTTTTCATCCCAAGCGGATTGCGGCGCTCCTCAACTTTTACCTCCGGCGCGGAAGCAAATACGCCGACGCCCTTCAGAAGCTCAACGGCCTGCGCGATTTCCTCCAGCGGGAGCCCGTTGATTTTCTTCTCTACACCGGCGACACGCTCAACTTCGGCCTCGAGCGCGAATTCACCGGGGCCGCCCCCCGGCTGGCGGAAATCCTCGCCCTTGCCCGGCGCGCCTCCCTCGCCGTTCCCGGCAACCACGACCTTTACACCGCTTCTTCCCTCGCCCTCCATCGGCGCCATTTCGCCCCCTTCCTCCGTTCCGACCTTCCCGATTCCGCCACCGCCACCGGCTATCCGCTCGTTCGCTGGCTGGGCGACGACGCCGTCGCCATCGCCTTCAACACCTCCCGCCCCCACTTCATGTTTTGGAACTCCAGCGGACGCGTTCCCGGCCTGGAGCTCGATGCCCTCCACCGCCTTCTCGACCGCCCCGAGATCGCCACCCGCCGCCACATCTTCCTGATGACCCACTATCCGTTCGACGAGCGCGGATATTTCCACGGCCTGCGCAATTCCCGGGCGCTGCTCGCGCTGCTGCGCGGCCGCAGCAATCTCGTGCTCCTGCATGGCCACAACCACCGTTCCTACACCCGCCGGGTCCCCGGCACCGACACGCCCCTCTACTGTGCCGGAAGCCTTTCCAAGGCCGGGGCCGAATCGTTCTGGCTCTTCGACGTTTTCGGCGACTCCCTCAACGCCCGCCGCGGGGCCTGGCACAACGCCCGCTTCACCCTCGTCGATTGACCTCGAAATTATTGCGGGCATCTCCCTGCGCATGTGGTAGGATTCGGCAATAACAAGGAGAACCCATGGCCCGACCCAACTACGCATTCGCCAAACACCAGAGAGAAATCGCCAAAAAGCAAAAGAAGGAAGCCAAGCGCCTGAAGAAGGCCGAAGCCCTTCAAACGCAAGCCCCGGAGCATAAAGCCGAAGCGCCCTCCGCAGCGGCGGAGAAAAACCCATAGGTCGCACGGGCGACGGGTGGCTCGACCCAGGAGAAAAACATGAAAAAGCCCTTGGTCCTATTGGCCGCCCTGCTGGCGGCCAGTCCCTTCGCCCTGGCCAAGGAAGCCGGTCCGGCGCCAGACCCGGCTCCGCTCACCCCCTTCAGCATCGGGGCCTACCTCTCCTATTGGAACGTGGAAGACCTCGACGAGTTTGACATCGGCGGCGCGTTCGGCGCGGGCGTGGCCGGACGGTTCCGCCTCCACGATTTCCTGTCCCTTGAACTGCGCCTTTCCGGTTATGCCGCCGGCGACTCCGAGGAGGTCTTCATCGAAGGCGAAGGCTGGTTCGACAACGAAATCACCGTAGTCGCCATGCCGATGGAAGCGGGAGTCTTGGTCTGCCTTCCCGTGGGCGAAACGGTCAGCCTGTATGGCGGCGGAGGCATTGGATTCTATCTGTTCGATGCCCAGTTCCGCAGCGAACAGGGCCCGTGGGAGACCACCTACGACATCGAATTGGACGACGAAGGCGGATGGTACGCCATCCTCGGCGCCCGCGCCCAGATGGCGCGGAACGTCGCTTTCTTCGTCGAGGGCAAATACACCTGGGTCGAAACCGCCCTGAAGCAATCGGCCGAGTTTCTCGATGGCATCGGCATCGAGGGAATCGAGCCGGACCTCGATTTCAGCGGCGTGGCGGTCAATGCCGGAATGATTTTTACCTTTTGACGGCCCGAGCCATCCGAGGATCCATTCCCGTCACCCCCGCCCCGTCAGCGGCACGAAGCGCACGGGAAGAACGGGACGTGTAGAAACCTCGCCGCAGGCGTCCTTGCCAATCAACACCAGCTCCTGCGCGCCGCCGGCCTCGCCCAGGGGAATCGCCATGCGCCCGCCGCGCTTGAGCTGCCCCACCAGCGCCGGCGGCACGCGCCGCGCCGCCGCCGTCACGATGATGGCATCGAATGGCGACTCGTTCTCCAGTCCCTGTGCGCCGTCGCCCTCATGCACCACCACATTCGCGAAGCCCAGCCGCGACAGCCGCTCGCGGCACGCGCGCGCCAAGGCGGGCACGATTTCCACGGTGTGGACCGTCTGCGCCAGCCGCGACAGCACCGCCGCCTGATAGCCCGATCCCGCCCCCACCTCCAGCACCTTGTCGCCCGGCTTGATCTCCAGCAGGTCCGTCATCAGCGCGACGATGTAGGGCTGCGAAATCGTCTGCCCGTACCCGATGGGCAGCGGAAGGTCCAGATAGGCCGACACCCGCTCCTCCTCCGGAACGAACTCGTGGCGCGGCACCTCCGCCATTGCGCGCATCACTTGCGGGGAGAACTCGGGAATCCCGGTGTAGGGCGCCGTTTCCAGCGCCTCCGCCGCGATCTCCCTCATCAACCGCGCATGCAACTCATCCACGGTCCGCCTTTATTCTGAATCCTGTTTCTCATTTCTTCGGCGTCAGCGCCTGGCCTGCGCCCAGATCGGACAGCCCCGCCTTTTCGAGATCCGTCCACAGCGTGCCGGGCCCCGAGTGCAGGATGTTGATCTTCAGGTCGTCGGAAATGCCCGAGGCGAAGATCCACAAGTTGTAGGCTTCCGCGTCGCCGAAGGCCTTCACCTTGAGTTGTTGGCCCTTGGCCTTTTCGCCTTCGACCAGCGTAACCACCTGGGCATCGGCCGAGCCCAGCGTCGTGATCTTCTCCGCGTTCACGCCCGCGGTCTGCTTCTCGATCTCCGCCGCCTGCCGCAGGGTGTCGCCCTGGATCTCCGCCACCTGCTTCTCTTCGTCGGCCTTGATCAGGGCCTTGATCTTTTCGGTCTCCTGCGCGACCTGCTCGCGGCGCTGGCCGATCAAGCTCAGTTCCGTGTTCAACTCGGCTTGCTTCTTGGCCGTGTTCTGCTTCTCCTGGTTCGTCAGGTTCTGCTCCTGCGCGAGGCTGGCCTGCTGGATCGGATTCAGGATCTGGTCGGGAACGTTCACGTGGCGGATCAGCGCCGCGTGGATCTGGATGCGCTTTTCGGCCAGCGTTGCCGCCAGGGACTCCGTCAGCTCGTTCTGGAATTTTTCGCGGCCTTCGCCCACGATGAAGTCCTTCGCGCCGTACGCCGACCCCTTCAGGCGCGAGACCGACAGGATCTGCGGCATGATCACTTTGTCCACCGCCGCCGGCAGGTCGCCGTAGGTCCGGAAGATCCACGCCACGTCCTTCGGCCGCAGCTCGAACTCCACCGTCATGTCGAGGCTGATTTCGAAGCCGTCGCGCGAGGGAAATTCCACGAACTGGTTCAGAACGAACGACAGCGAAGGCAGCGCCGCCGCCGCGGGCATGGCGACACCGGTCGCGTCCTGCATCGCCTCGTATTCGGCCGCGGGCATCCGGGCCTTTCTGGCCGCGGCGGACGGTGCGGGCGCCAGCCGCCCCAGCCGCATGCCCGAGCTGGATTCCTTCTGGATGTAGTCCTCGCGCTTGGCCTGCTGCTCCTGCAGGACGTTCTGCTGCAGGCGGTCCATCGCCACGTTCTGCGACACCTGCAGCGACTTCGTGATCACCGCGCCGCCGCCCTTGCCGATGAGCGAGACCTGGTTCACGCCGATCTCCAGCACATCCACCTTGTATTCGCGCGGATTCACGAAGTACAGGCCCGGCTGCAGCACGTCGCTGCGCACGCCCTTTTGGCCCTGCTTGGCGAACTCGCTCGGCGGCGTTTGCGTGCCGGAGAGCGAAGTCACCACGCCGTCGTAGCCGATCGGAATGCTGATGGCGTCGATGACGTCGATCTGGTAGCCCGCCGGATTCATCCGGTACTTGCCGGGCCCCAGCACGTTCCGCCAGATGCCCTTTTGCCCCGGCGCCGCCAGGAACTCGCCCTCCGGAAGATCCTCGCCCACCTTCGAAGTCACGATGCCCACCTTGCCTGGCGGGATGACGACCACGGGCCGGATTTCCCAGTCGTAGAGCCACGGATTCAAGAAGTGGCGGCCTTCGCCGAGCACGTCCTCCAAAATGCCGCGCTGGCCTTTCTTGGCCAGGATCTGCCCCGGCGGCAGCGGATCGCCCGTCATCGTGGCCGTGATGACCGCCATTTCGCCCGGCTCCACATAGAACCGGCAGAAGCCCCACGTCCAAATGAACCACGGGAGCCCGACCACCAGCACCAGCAGCGCGATTGTTTTCAAGGTGCTTTTCATTGGGCACCCCCTTTCTTCGAAGCGGGCGCAAACCCTTGGAGCAGCCCTCCGAGCCCATCGGCCTGGTCGCCGCTCAGGATCGAGCGGATGTTCGGCGCGACCTTGCCATAGAACGCATAGCGCGCCAGTTCCATCCCCGTGCCGAAGGCCTTCACCTGGCTTTCGATCACCCCGGCATCCGC
>DMJA01000258.1 GCA_003451935.1 Verrucomicrobiota bacterium
CGGCAAATCCCTCGATCTCTCCTCCCCCCTCCCTCCCGATTGGCCACATTCCCTCTCCACTTGAACATTGGATATTGGATGTTGGTTATTGGATATTGAGATTTGGTGGAGACCCGACGCCCTCGCCGGGCATTTCCCCTGCCTGAAACTCGGGATTGACCTTGAGATGGATTTGGATATATTTGGATATGAATATGGATACCCCCGTCATCAAAATCAGCCCGGAAATGCTTCGGCTTGTCGCCGCCATCGACGAATTCAAAGGTTCGTGGAAGGCCTTGCAGAACATCGCGCCAGACCGATTGAGCCTGCTCCGCAAAGTGGCCACCATCGAATCGGTCGGATCGTCCACCCGCATCGAAGGCGTGAAACTGACCGACGGCGAAATCGAACGCCTGTTGTCCGGCACTGGCTTGAAACGCTTCCGGTCCCGGGACGAGCAGGAAGTGGCGGGCTATGCCGAGGCCATGAACCTGATCTTCGAGTCCTACCGCGACATCCCGATTACCGAAAACCACATCCGGCAATTGCACCAAATTTTGCTGAAGCATTCGTCCAAGGACACGCGGCATCGCGGCGAATACAAAAAACTGCCCAACCACGTGGAAGCCTTCGAAGAGAACGGGAAAAGCGTCGGGGTGATCTTCGAGACCGCCACGCCATTCGACACTCCGCGCAAGATGGCAGAGCTGGTGGAATGGTTCGACCGCGAGACCCGCGCCAACCGCCATCATATCCTCATCTTGATCGCCGTGTTCATCGTGCATTTTCTGGCCATCCATCCCTTCCAGGATGGCAACGGCCGCTTGTCCCGCGTCTTGACCACGCTATGCCTGATGCGGGCCGGGTATCTTTACGCGCCCTACTGTTCTCTGGAGCGCGTAATCGAAGAACACAAGGACCGGTACTATCTCACCTTGCGCCGGGCGCAAGCCACTCTCTACACCAGCAACGCCCGGCTGGGCGTCTGGCTCTTGTTCTTCCTTCAATCGCTCAATAATCAGGTGAACGTCTTGGCTGGAAAATTGGGACGGGAGAAAGATCTGCTGGAAATCCCCAAGCTCTCGCAGGACATCCTCGCCGCCGCGCGAGAACAAGGCCGCATCACCGTCCGGGATCTTTGCCGCCTGACCGGCGCCAACCGGAACACGATCAAAGCCCACCTGAAAGAACTGGTTCGGCAAAAGAAACTTTTCCGCGAAGGCACCGGAAAAGGTTCTTGGTATCGGCTGTGAAGCCATTTGCGACTGCTTACCGACAACGCCACCCAATATGGATATTTATGGATGATATTATGGATAGTCTCCGCCCCCGCCACTGGCTCCACGCCTCCCGCCTCATCGCCTCCCACCCCGCCACCGGCCGCTCCCTCGACCTCTCCTGCCCCCTGCCCCCCGATTGGCCACCAACCGCCTGATGCCTGATTCCGTCCCCATCCTGATTGCCGCCATCAATGCGCGGCACAGCCACGCGTCGATGGGCGCACGTTGCCTCCTCGCCAACATGGGCGATCTGCGAACGCAAACCAAACTGCTTGAATTCACCATCCAGCAGTCCGCCGCCGAAATCGCCGACGCCATCGTTGCGCGGAATCCCAAAATCCTCGGCCTCGGCGTCTACATCTGGAACACCGCGCGCGTGGCCGAACTCCTCCCCCTCCTGCGCCACAAATCGCCGCAATTGAAAATCGTTTTGGGCGGACCGGAGATTTTAGACAACGTTCCTCCGACACCTTCGTCGGGCGGCTGTTCGCCGGAGCGCGGCCATCTTGGCCGCTCCGAATGCGGGCAGGATGCCCGCGCTCCCAACGGAAACAGCCCGGACGACTCGGAGAGCCGTCCCTACCTTCCCATCCTGTAAATCCCGTGAATCCTGTCTAAAAATGGATCTTTCTTCCTACACCCCCTGCCGCCTCTGTCCGCGCCAATGCGCAACGGACCGCCTCGCGGGCGTTCCCGGCGTCTGCGGCGAGACCGCCGAGCTGCGCATCGCTTCCTACGGCCCGCACATGGGCGAGGAGCCCTGCTTCAGCGGCACGCGCGGCTCCGGCGCGATCTTCTTCTCCGGCTGCCCCTGCCACTGCTTCTTCTGCCAGAATTGGCAAATCTCCAACGCGCACGGAAAGGGCGACGCCTTTTCGCCCGATGAATTCCATCGCCTCGCCCTCGGCCTGATCGAGCTGGGCGTGCACAATCTAAACTTCGTCACGCCGGACCACTTCTGGCCGCACATCGAAGCGCTCTGCGCCCGGTTGCGCGACGAAGGTGTCAAAATCCCGTTCCTTTTCAATTCCTCGGGCTACCAATTGCCCTCGATGATCTCGCGCTACGCCGCGCAAATGGACATCTTCCTGCCCGACTTCAAGTTTGCCGATCCCGTTTTGGCCCGCCTCGTCATGCGCGACGAGCGCTATCCCGAGATCGCCCTCGAATCCCTGCGCCTGATGGTCGCCGAAAAGGGCTTCCTCGAGCCGTTCGACCCGACCGGCACGGACCTCGCCCAGCGCGGCGTGCTCGTGCGGCACCTAGTCTTGCCCGAAAGCATCGAGAACACCCTGCGCGTCCTCGATCTGCTCCGCGAAGAATTCGGCCGCTGGCTGCCATTGTCGCTGATGAGCCAATACACACCGATCCCCGCCGCCCAGAGCCGGCCTCCCTTCGACCGACATCTCTCCGCGGCGGAATACCAGACCGCCGTCGACCATGCGCAGGAGCTCGGCTTCGAGAATCTCCTCATCCAGCCCCTCGCCGCCACCGACGACTTCCTCCCCGACTTCGAAAAGCCCCGCCCTTTTCGCGGCAACCCTCCGCCCGAGCCATAAATACTGGCGCGCCTGGCAGGACTCGAACCTGCGACCGCCGGATTAGAAATCCGATGCTCTATCCAACTGAGCTACAGGCGCGTATGGACAGGAAGCATACAAAAGCCGGCGGCCGTTTTCAAAGTTTACTTCCCGCGTTCATTGGGCTATTCAACTGCCCATGAATTTGGCATCTGGCATCGCCCCCGATTGGTTCCCGCGTGCGCAACAAACCGATGGCCAAGCCCGGCCCTTTCCCTGCGGCATTTGCGAAGCGCCCCCCTCCCCTCCCGCCGCCGCCTTCACGGAGCGCCATTTGCAGTGCGTCTGGGCGGATGACCGCCTGCGACCGCAAATGCTCGCCACCGCCTCCGGCGAACGCGTGCAGGTGGAGCATCCCGGCGAATGGAACACCGGCCCCGGCCCTGATTTCCTCAACGCCGCGCTGCGCGTGGGTCCCGAACTGCGGCGCCTCACGGGCGACGTCGAAATCCACATCCGGCCCGGTGATTGGCAGCGGCACCGGCACGCCGAGGATCCGCGCTACCGCCACGTCTGTGCCCATGTCGCCTTTTACCCCGGCACACTCCCCGACGCCGAACTGCCCGCCGGCGCGCTGCAGATCGCGCTGCGCCCCGCGCTGGACGCGCTTCCCGATTTCTCCTTCGACAACATCGATCTGATGGCCTATCCCGTCGCCGCACGCGCCACGCCCCCGCCCTGCCGCGAGGCGATGTCGCGCCTGACACCCGCTCAACGCGGCGCGGCGCTCGACGCCGCCGGCGAGACGCGCCTGCGCCGCCGCGCCGAACTCCTGCAATCCGCCATGCTCGACCGCGGCCCCGCGCAGGTGATCTACGAAGAAGTCATGGCCGCCTTGGGCTACCGCCCCAACAAGGCGCCGTTCCGGCGTCTCGCGCGACTCCTGCCCCTTGATCGCCTGCGCGAAAAATCCGCCGGCGATCCCATCCGCGCGTATTCCCTCCTGATGGGCTGCGCCTCGCTCCTGCCCGACCCATCCTCCCGCCGCGCGTGGGACGACGAAACCAAATCCTTCATCCGCCGCTGCTGGGATGCATGGTGGCCGCTGTCCGACGAATTTCTGTCCCGCCGGATTCCGCGTTCCAACTGGACCATGGCCGGCATTCGGCCAGCCAACCGCCCCGAGCGGCGCCTGATGGCCGCTGCGTTGCTCTTTGCCGCCTCGCCGAGCCTCCCCGAACGCATCGCGGCCATTGCTCAAAATCCTCAAGGCGTCCCCGCCGATCAGTTGCTCGGCCTGTTTGACCTGCCCGACGCGCCCTATTGGGCCAAGCGGCTCTCGTTCTCTTCCTCGCCTGCGAAAGAGCCCGTGACGCTGGTCGGAAAATCCCGCGCGCAGGCCATCCTCGTGAATCTGCTCCTGCCCGCGTTCGCCGCGATGGGCGCGCCCGCCGAGGCGTGGAAATCCCTGCTCAATACCCTACCCGCCGAAGAATCCAATGAACTGATCAAGCAGACCGCCCTGCGGCTTTTCGGACAGGATCACACGCCCCGCCTGTATCGCTCCGGACTGCGCCGCCAAGGGCTCATCCAGATCCACCACGACTACTGCCTCGGCGACCGCTCCCTCTGCGCCGCCTGCCCCTTCCCCAAGATTCTGAAATCCTGAGAGCCATGATACCCCAACCACCATCGCCGCGTGCGGGCACGCGGCCTACAACAAAACGTTCAGTTTTCCAAGATGTAGGCCCGGTGCCCCCACCGGGCGGATTGTCATTCCCATGAAGCCAGCCCCCGTCCGCATTTATTGCCACCGCTTTTCGTTCCCGCCTGGAGCGGAAGACGAAAACCGGCACGTGAACAACATCGAATATGTCCGGATGCTGCAGGAGTCGGCCATCGCCCACACCCGGCAGAACGGCTGGGCGCCCGAAGAACTGCACGAACGAGGCTGGACCTGGGTCGTTCGTTCGCACTTCATCGAATATCTCCAGCCCTGCCAGGCGGGCGAGGAAGTCGCGCTCTACACCTGGGTCTCGAACTTCCAGAAGATCCGCTCGCTGCGCAAATACCGCTTCGTGCGCATCTCCGACGGCACCGTCCTCGCGAACGCGCAGACGGACTGGGTCTTCCTTGATTTCCGAAAGGGGCGGCCCATGGCCATTCCGCCCGAGGTCCTCGCGGCTTACGTCGTCGTCCCCGAGGAAGAAGAACGCCTGATCCGCTGACGCGGATCAGGCGTTGGCGCAGGATGAAGAATCCCGCCCGGATTGAACCTGCCTCAGGTTTCGCGCTCGCCGCGGGCCACGATGACCTTGCCCGTGCGGACCAGCTCGATGATCTTGAACTTGCGCAGCAGGTTCACCATCGCGTCGATTTTCTCGGAACTTCCGGTGGCCTCCAGCACGATGGACTTGTCGGCCAGGTCCACGGTCTTGGCGCGGAAGTGGTCGGCGATCTGCAGCACTTCGCCGCGACGCGCGCTGTCCACGGCCACCTTGACGAGCGCCAGTTCGCGCGCGACCACTTCTTCGTCGGTGTGTTCGCGGCAGGCGAGCACGTCCACCAGCTTGGAGCACTGCATGATGATCTGCTCCAGGCCGTTCTTGTCGCCCTTGGCCGTGATGGTCATGCGCGAGAAATCGCCCGTGGCGCCGGGCGACACCACGAGGCTTTCGATGTTGAAGCCGCGGCGCGAGAAGGTCTGCGCGATGCGCGCGAGGGCCCCGGGGCGGTTGGCCACGTAGATGCTCAGGTTATGGGTTGCCGGTTCCTTGTCCATGTTCGTCTCCCTTCCGCTCATGCTTGTTTCCGGCCGGCCTTGGCCGCACCACCGGTCCGGCCGGCCGGGCGTCCGCGCTTGCGGCGCGGATGCTCCAGCACGGTTTCCGCCAGCGTCTTGCCGGGCGGCACCATGGGATACACCTCCTCATGGTGCACGACCTCGACGTTCACCAGGACCGGGCCGGGATGCGCGAGCGCCTTCTTCAGCACCTTCTGGATGTCCGCCGCGCGCTTGAGGTTCAGGCCGAGGATGCCGTAGGCCTTCGCCAGCTCCACGAAGTCCGGGTTGCCCTCGAGATCCACGCCGCTGTAGCGCTCGTCGTAGAACATCTCCTGCCACTGGCGCACCATCCCCAGGTACGAGTTGTTGAGGATGATGATCTTGATGGGCAGCTTCTCGATCACGCCGGTGGTCAGCTCCTGGATGCACAACTGGATGGAGCCGTCACCGGCGATGTCCACGACCAGCTCGCCCGGCCGGCCCACCTGGGCGCCCAGCGCCGCCGGGTGGCCGTAGCCCATGGTCCCCAGCCCGCCGGAGCTGCACCAGCGCCGCGGCTCATCGAGCTTGTAGTACTGCGCCGCCCACATCTGGT